>NZ_JAGYGI010000050.1:0-19325 GCF_019947365.1 Pseudomonas sp. GL-R-26
GGTTTCAATCGGTGCTGGGGGCGGTGATAGCGGCGTCCCTGATCGGGTTACTGATAACCCCGGTGTTCTCGCGTATCACCAAGTTCTTCCCGCCGCTGGTGACCGGCATCGTGATTACCACCATCGGCCTGACGCTGATGCCGGTCGCCGCGCGCTGGGCAATGGGTGGCAACAGCCATGCGCCGGACTTCGGTAGCATGGCGAACATCGGTCTGGCGGCGGTAACGCTGATGCTGGTACTGCTGCTGAGCAAAATCGGCAGTGCGACCATCTCCCGCCTGTCGATTCTGCTGGCCATGGTCGTCGGTACGGTGATCGCGGTGTTCCTTGGCATGGCGGATTTCTCGTCCGTGACCCAAGGCCCGATGTTCGGCTTCCCGACGCCGTTCCACTTCGGCATGCCGACCTTCCACTTCGCTGCGATCCTGTCGATGTGCATCGTGGTGATGGTGACGCTGGTGGAGACCTCGGCGGACATTCTGGCCGTCGGTGAGATCATCGGTACCAAGGTTGACTCCAAGCGCCTGGGCAACGGTCTGCGCGCCGACATGCTGTCGAGCATGTTCGCGCCGATCTTCGGTTCCTTCACCCAGAGTGCCTTCGCCCAGAACGTCGGGCTGGTGGCGGTCACCGGCATCAAGAGCCGCTACGTGGTGGCCACTGGCGGTGTGTTCCTGGTGCTCCTCGGCCTGCTGCCGTTCATGGGCCGGGTGATCGCCGCCGTACCGACCTCCGTACTGGGTGGTGCCGGCATCGTACTGTTCGGTACCGTCGCGGCCAGCGGCATTCGGACCTTGTCCAAGGTCGACTACCGCAACAACGTCAACCTGATCATCGTCGCGACCTCGATCGGCTTTGGCATGATCCCGATCGCGGCGCCGAACTTCTACGATCACTTCCCGAGCTGGTTCGCGACCATTTTCCATTCGGGCATCAGTTCCTCGGCGATCATGGCCATCGTGCTCAACCTGACCTTCAACCACCTCACCGCCGGTAACTCCGACCAGCAATCGGTGTTTGCGGCCGGTACCGAGCGAGTGCTGCGTTATCAGGATCTGGCGGCGTTGCGCGAAGGGGATTACTTCAGCGATGGAAAGCTTCACGACTGCGATGGCAAGGAAATTCCGGTGGTTGAGGTGGACCACGGGCATGGCGAGCCACACGCGGTGCATGCGAAAAGCAGTGAGCATGTCTGACGTTTGAACGAATGAAAAAAAGGCCGATCTGTTGAGTGACAGATCGGCCTTTTGCATTCATGCGGTCTCTATTGCTCGCTTTGCGTCCAGCGCCCCATCAACGTATTGGACGGCAGTTGTTCATCCAACAGCTTTCTCGCCGTTTCCACCCCTGCCACCGGCAGCCCTTCAGGGTTCAACAAGCCAATTTGCACTAGCACGCTGGCCTGGTCCCAGTAGATATGCTCGTGGTACAGCTTGTCCCCTCGGAACTTGATCACCCCCAGCATCGGAATCTCGACGTACTTCCCGGTCGGTGCCACGTTGGGCAGCATCCAGTCGATTTCGGTGCTGTGGGTGAAGCACATGATGAATTCGTCGACGATCTGCAAGGCGCCGATGGTGCGGGAAATAGGGATGAGCTTCATGTCCGGCGGATTGCCGTGGACAAAATGGTGTTGGTAGAAGCGGCTGAGTTCCCTGGCGCCGACGCCGCCGGTCATGGTCGGAATATGGTTGACGTAGGGTTCGGCGACCATGGTAGCCATGGTGGCGGGCACGTCGCGGGTGTCGAACTCGTGGCGGATGTGTTCTTCCCACAGGGCTGACAGGTTGAAGTGGGGGCCGATCTCGCGCTTGAGTGCGGCGATGCTGCGTTCATGGGCCATCAGCGAGGCAGGCTTATCGTAGTGTGGGCTGCCGGCTCGGGCGAAGGCATGGTCGACGCCTGGGTACACGTAGATTTCGGTTTTGTCGTTGCCAGCCAGGTGTTCGCTGATCCGGGCGCGAGCACTGGCGTCGCAGTAGCCATCGTTTTCGGCAAAATGCAGGACCAAACGGCCCTTGAGGTTTTCCGATTCGTGCAGCAGGTGTTCGATGCCCATGCCGTAGTAGCCGACGGCGCAAGCCACATCGGTGCGCGTGGCGGTCAGCCAGGCCAGCTTGCCACCCATGCAGAAGCCGACATAACCCAGGCCCGCGCCTTCGACTTCAGGCAGTGCACGCAGGGCTTTTAAGCAGGCGTCGATGTCGGTGATGGCCTTGTCCACGTCCAGGCGCTGGAACAGGTCGACGGCAACGGCAAAATCCGTTTCGGTGTAACCCAGATCAATGCCAGGCTGCTGGCGCCAGAACAGGTCCGGCACCAGCGCCACATAGCCTTCCTCGGCATAAAAATCGGCCACCGCGCGCATATTGGCGTTGACCCCGAAAATCTCCTGGCCGATCACCACCCCGGGGCCTTTACCGCTGGCCGGCATGGCCAGGTAACCGCTGAACGTGGCGCTGCTGTCCGTTGCCCGGATCTCAATCATCTTGCCCATGTCATCTACCTCATTCGGTTATCAGATTTATTGGCTGTCACGGTGTTGTTGGAACCACACGCGCGGCGACACGCCGCGGTCTGGTCCGAGAATCGAAAAGCCGCCGTCCACTGGTACATCGACACCGGTCATCCAGCCGGCACCGGCACTGCACAGAAAGGCCACAACGCTGCCGATCTCATGGCCCCGGCCGATGCGTCCGAGCGGGTGAAAGGGTGCCCCGACCCGATCGGCCAGCTGCGGGTCGTTGTCGCTGAACTCGGCGACGCTGGGCGACCAGGTCCAGGCCGGGGATACGCTCAGCACCCGGATTTGTTCCGGGGCCAGGGTCATGGCCAGGTTTTTTGTCAGTTGCAGGATGCCGGCCTTGGAGGCGGGGTAGAGCGCGCGCCCGGCCGCGCCGAACTTGCCGCCGGTGCTGCCGATGTTGATCACCACGCCGCCGCTGGGCAGATGCACGGCGGCCTTCTGGGTAAAGATCGCCGCCGACACCAGATTGACGTTGAGGGTTTTCAGCCACTGCGCGCGATCCGAAGCCAGCCCCTGATCGGCGTACAGGCAAGCGTTGTTGACCAGAATGTCGAGCCTGCCGAAGCGGGCCAGCGTGGCAGCGATGCACGCGTCGATGTCTTCGTCGCGCTCCACATCGCAGGCGCAAAATCCGCAACCCAACGCTTGCGCCAATGCCATACCACTGTCGGCGTTGCGCCCCACCAGCATCACCCGGGCACCCTCAGCCAACAGTTGCCGAGCGATATCCAGACCCAGCCCCTGCGTGCTGCCGGTCACAATCGCCACTTTGCCTTCGAGCATCATGACAAGTCCTCCAGAGCTTCGTTGACGTGACTGATACGGGCGATCAGCGCCATGCTCGCCAGTGATGCCGCGTGTGCACCGGTGTCCGCGCTGGCGCAGGCATCCGCTGCGACCGTCACCTCGAAACCGCAATCCACCGCATGGCGCACGGTGCTTTCCACCACCGAGTGGGTCGCCACGCCGGCGATCAACAGGTGCGAGGGATTGAATCGGCGCACCACGGTTTCCAGCGGCGAGCCATAAAACGCATTGATCCGGTTATGGGTGACGACGAACTCGTGGCGGCTGTTCAGTGGCGCCAGAGCGCTGAGGAACTCCGCGCCCCAACTGCCTTCCCGGGCCGCGCCAAGGGTGGCGACCGTGCGCAGGATCGGCGCGTTCTGGATCAGGTCGGCGTAGTCCGGTCGGAACGCCACACGCACGTGGACGATCGGCCAGCCCTTGGCGCGAGCGCCGGCGAGTAATCGGCCGGCCGCATCGAGCAGGGCGGCACGCACGCTGTCATCTGCCCCCAGCCCGACCCGAATCTTGCCTTCGGGGTGCAACACGTCATTCTGATAGTGCAGGGCGATCACCAGCGGCGTGTTCATCACACGAACACCTCAAGGTTGGCGAACACATCGTTGCAGTTGATGAGATCCACGCGTTTGAGCTGGATCTGCCAGCCACCACTGTCCCGGGCGGCCAATTTATAGGTGTAGCGACCGGCGAGCTGGCGTTGTTCCAGGCGCCATTCGCTGTACTGGAAGCTGGCGCTGACCACCAGCAGGCCCTGGGCGTCGAGACCCTCGACCATCACATTACCGACCAGGTGCGCGGTTTGGGTCTGCGGTTGCTGGGACCAGTTGCGGGCGTTTTCCACCCGACGGATCCGCACCTCGCGCAGCATGCGGTTTTCCCAGAACAGAGAGATATGGTCGAACGGGTTGGCTTGCTCGTGCTTGTGCGGCACCCAGTACATGCCGGTGTCGGTGAACAGCTTGTCCCACTCCCAGAAACGCCGTTCATCCAGCAGGCGCGCCTCCTGGTAAAGAAACTGTTCGATCTGGCGCAGGGTCTCGACGGGAACCTGGGCGGGAGTCAACTGGCGGGTGTCGACGTCGATTCGGCGGTCAAGCAGCATGGGTGCTTTCCTTGGCAATCAGGGTGGCGGTCATGAACTGTTTCCAGGCGGCGAACTGGTTGCGCATCGGCAGTTCGCTGGTGCCGTTGGTGGAGACTGCACCGTCCTCCAGCGGCTTATCGGTGCCCGCGTAGCGGTGCATGCTGATCCACTCGCCACCGCGGGTCATGTTGCCTTCCTGACAGCGAGCATAGACTTCGACGTCGTCAGGCATCACGTTGGAGGAGGGCGAGTTGATGACGTTGGCGTAGGTCAGCGCGCGGTCGAACACGGCATCCGGTGCACCTTTGCAGCGGAACGTCTGGATTTCGACCATGGTCTGGTCCACGGCGATGGGGCGGATGACCCGGAATTGCATGAACACCGTGTGCGGCGATCCGCTGCCGTAAATCACCGTGTTGTGGCGATTCATGCCCAGGATCTCCTTGGCGCGCTGCTCGCCGTAGGCCTGGCTCAGGCATTCGAAGTGGGCGCGGGAGACCTCGTCGCGCTCGGCGGCGGCCGGGTCGAAGATCGCTTCCATGTAGCCGTGGCCGTTGTGGTAGGCACGCAGCTCGAGTTTTTCCCAGAAGTCGTAGGGTTCGCCGTTACCGTCCATGATCAGCAGTTCGAAGGGCATTTCACCGATGGCTTGGGCTTCGTCACGCGCAGCGTCTACCGACGATTCGTGGGTCACGCGGGCGTGCATGGTGTCGTGCAGGTTCTCGTAGAACACTTTCCAGTTCGAGCGCTGCTGAACACGGAAGATGCCGCCGGCCACCTCGACTTCACCGACGGGCGAGCGGTCGCACAGGTTGTCGATGGAGGTGATGACGCCGCCCAGAAATGTTTTCAGGTCCGGTCCGAACGCCGCCTGGCTGGCGAACACGAAGCCGCGATAGGTCTCGACGCGGGCGACGCTGACCATGGAAAAATCCGGGTGCTTGGGGTCGTAGCAGGTGCCTTCGAAACCGCTCTTGAGCGGCGCCGACAAATGCTGGCCGTCGAGCTTGAAGGTCCAGGCGTGGTACGGGCAGCGGAAGAATTTGCCGACACTGCCGTCACCGTCAGCCACCAACTTGGCGCCCTTGTGCGGGCAGCGGTTGTACAGCACGCTGACCTGCTGGTTGGCGCCGCGCACCATGATCACGTCCTGATCGCCGATGCGCGTGGTGTGGTAGTCGCCGGGGTTCTTGACCTGGCTTTCATGGCCGACGTAGATCCAGGCATTGCCGTAGATGCGCTCCATCTCCAGCTTGAACAGGGTCGGGTCGGTGTAGACGCTCTTGTGTACGCTGTCCTCGCGGATCAAGGCAGCGATTTGCTCGTTGGTCGGTATCACGGGATGTCCTCGGCTTGTCACAGATCGAGCACCAGCAGCGCGCTGCTGGCACGGGAGACACAGGTACAGAAACTGCCGCTGGCGCGGTCGCGCTCCGACAGGCAGATGTCGCGGTGATCGGGCTGACCATCGATGACCTGGGCGACGCACACCCCGCAGTCACCCCGTCGGCAGTCGAACATCGGATCCAGGCCGGCCTGGAGCATGGCGTCCAGCACGCTTTGCCCGGCGGCCACTTGCAGGTTCACACCGCTTTCGCGCAGGTGCACCTCAAAGCCTTTATCGCCGGCCATTTCCAGGGCGCCGCTGAACAGTTCGTAATGCAAGTGATCTTCTGCCCAACCCTGTTCGCGAGCGCAGGCCAGCACGTTGTTGAGCATGGCGGTCGGGCCGCAGATGTAGAGGTGCAGGCCGGGTCTTGGCGCGGCCAGGATCGCGGCGGCAGGAAAACGCTTTTGCGGGTCGCCGCCGCTGATCCAGCAATGGTTGTTCAGGCAGGCGCGGGCCTCTGGCAGATAGGCCATCTGCGCTTCATTGCGACCGGCGTAGTGCAGGGTGAAGGGCTTGCCCGCCGCTTGCAGCGACCGGGCCATGCCAAGCATGGGCGTGATGCCGATGCCGCCTGCGATCAGTACTGCATGTTCGGTGTTTTCACACAGTGGGAAGTGGTTGCGTGGCGCATCGGCCAGCAGTTCATCGCCGACCTTGAGTGAGTGCACCCAGCGCGATCCACCGCTACTCGCTTCTTCGAGCTGGACGGCGATTTCGTAGTGTTGACTGTCGGGCAGGTTGACCAGCGAATAGGCCCGGCGTTGGGCGCGACTGCCCGGTACATGCAGCTCCAGATGGGCTCCGGCAGTGAAGTCCGGTAGCGGCTGGGCGTCGTTGGACACCAGCAGCACGCGGCGGATTCTGGGGGTCAGAGGATCGATTTGTTGGACCCTGAGCGAGAGGCTGGACATACGCAATTCCTGTCTGAATTCGTAGCCACTGTATGAAGCCTGAGAGGGTCAAAAAAGCCGCAAACGGCAAACCGGTATCCACATCTGGCGAGAGTGAATTGCAGGAGCGAGCGCGCTCCTGCAGGCAGGCTAACGCTTGAGGTGCTCAAGCAGGGCCCGCAAGTGTTCGCCATCCGCCTTGGCCAGATCGTCCAGCACCGCAAAGTGATGACACCCTGCAAGCTCGACAAGGCTCACGGCATGCCCCGCCTCGCGACAGGCACTGGCGTACTCGCGCGAGTGGCGGATCAACTCCGGCAACTCATCCCCGCCCACGGTCACCAACAACGGTGCGCCATCGCCGATCAGCCTTTGCGGGCTATAGCGCTCGATGTCCTCTTCGCTCAGTTGCAGCTTATCGTTTAGCCAGCAACGGCTGATGGGTTCAAGCTCCATCAGGCCGCTGATCGGCATGGCCAGGGTCACTAGCGGATGCCGGCGATACAGCGCGGTCAGATGGCCACCCGCCGAGTGCCCGCACAGCACCACCTGCTGACCGATGTTCAAGGCTTCGCGATGCGCAAGCAGGTAGTCCAGTGCCTTGCCGATCTGTCCGACGATGGTGCCCATGCTCGCCTCGGGCGCGAGGGTGTATTCCAGCAAACCGACATTGAAACCCGCTTCGATCAGGCCCTCTGCGATAAAGGCGTAGTCGTCCTTGTCCGAGGCTTGCCAGTAACCGCCATGAATGAACAGCAGTGTCGGCGCCCCGGCATTCGCCTGGGCGTACCAGTCGAAACGCTCGCGCCTGGCATTGCCATACGACACATCACGCTGCCAGGCGTGGTTCGCATAGGTCTGGGCACTGCACTGGCGAAAACGCTGCATGATCTGTGGAAAATTACCCACGGCTGCGACGTTGTTGTAAGCCTGATTGAGGTCCATGGCTGCTCACACTCCCAGGTAGCGTTGCGACAGTTCGGGTTGAGCCGCCAGCTCCACCGGTGTGCCATCCCAGACCTGGCGCCCCTTCTCGATGATGTGATGACGGTCGACCACCCGCGCCATTTCCTTGAGGTTCTTGTCGATCACCAGAATTGTCTCGCCCTCGGCCTTGAGGGTGGCCAGGCAACTCCAGATCTGCTCGCGAATGATCGGTGCAAGGCCTTCAGTGGCTTCGTCGAGAATCAGCAGGCTGGGGTTGGTCAACAGCGCGCGGCCGACCACCAGCATCTGCTGCTCGCCGCCCGACAGGGTGCGTGACAGCTGCTCCTGGCGCTCCAGCAAACGCGGGAACAGTTCATAGACCCGCGCCAAATCCCACTTGCCCCGCGTGGCGGTGGCCAGCAGATTTTCCCGCACGCTCAAGGTGCCGAAGGCGCGGCGGCCCTCTGGCACCAGTCCGAGGCCGGCCTTGGCGATGCGATAGGGCGCAGCACCACGCATTTCCGTACCGTTGATGCGGATGCTGCCGGCGCTGGGCTTGAGCAACCCCATGATCGATTTGACCGTGGTGGTCTTGCCCATGCCGTTGCGGCCGATCAGCGACACCACCTGGCCCTGCTCGATACTCAGGTGCATGTCGAACAACACCTGGCTCAAGCCATAGCCCGCTTTCAAGCCTTGAACGTCAAGCATGTTCTTCTCCCAGGTAAGCGGCCCGCACTTGCGGGTCGTTGCGCACTTGTTCGACGCTGCCGGTCAGCACCGTCTGGCCGTACACCAGCACCGTGATGCGGTCGGCGAGGGCGAATACCGCGTCCATGTCGTGTTCGACCAGCAGGATCGCGTAACGGCCCTTGAGGCTGTGCAGCAGCTCGGTCATGCGCGCGGATTCGTCGGCACCCATCCCGGCCATCGGCTCATCGAGCAATAGCACCGAAGCTTCCTGAGCCAGAGCCAGGGCGATCTCCAGTTGCCGCCGTTCTCCATGGGAAAGTTCGTGGACCGGGTCTTGCGCGCGAAGGCCCAGGCCCACCTGCTGCAAGTAGCCCAGCGCCGGTTCCAGCAAACGGGTGTCGCGGCTCAGCGGACGCCACATGCCGAACGCCTTGCCGTCGCGGGCGGCGATGGCCAGGGCGACGTTCTCCAGCAGGGTGAACTCGGTATACAGCTGGCTGACCTGGAAGGCCCGCGCCAATCCCAGGCGCGGCCGCTGCCAGGCCGGTACGCGGGTGATGTCCTGGCCGTTGAGGTGAATCTGGCCGTGGTCGGGGAAAACTTCCCCGGCGATCTGCGCGATCAGCGTGGATTTACCGGCGCCGTTGGGGCCAATGATGGCGTGCAACTCGCCCTTGGCCAGTTCAAGGCTGGCGCCGTTGGTGGCGTTCACCGCGCCGAAGGCCTTGTGTAGATCACGAATCGATAGCTGTGCGCTCATGGGCGTACCTCCACGGCGGCGTTCGGTTTGATGGCAACCACCTTCGGTTTGCGCTGCAACAGGCTTAGCAGCAATCCGTAGACGCCTTTCTTGCCGAACAGCACCACCAGTAACAGCAGGGGGCCGAAGATCAGCATCCAGTGCTCGGTCCACTGGCTCAGTACCTGTTCGAGCCCCAGGTAGGTCGCCGCGCCCAGCAGTGGGCCGAGCAGGGTGCCGACGCCGCCGAGGATCACCATCGCCATCAGTTCGCCGGACTTCTGCCAGGCGCCCATGTCGGGGCTGACGAACAGCGCGTAGTTGGCCCACAGAATCCCCGCCAGGCCACCGCCGGTGCCGGCGATCACAAACGCCGTCAGGCGATAGCGCAAGGGTTTGAGGCCCAGGCTGACGCTGCGCCGCTCGCTCTGCTTGAGCCCGCGCAGCACAAAACCAAATCGTGAATTGACCAGTCGCCGACACAGCAGCAACCAGCCGGCCAGCAAGACCACGCACAGGTAGTAGAAGTGGTTGGCGTCGCCCAGATCCAGTGCGCCGAAGGTATTGCGCTCGTTGAGCAGAATGCCGTCGTCGCCGCCGTACAGCGATAGCGAGCCGAGCACGAAGTAGAGCATCTGGCCGAACGCCAGTGTGATCATGATGAACTGCACGCCGCTGGTGCGCAGCGACAGATAACCCACCAGCAGCGAGAGCAGCGCGCACACCAGCAGGGCCAGGGGCCACACCACCAGCGCGCTGTTGCTGCCTTCCCAGCCCCACAGCGGCAGGCCTTGCGAGGTGTGAAAGGCAACGATGCCGACGATATAACCGCCCAGGCCGAAGAATGCGGCGTGGCCGAAGCTGACCATGGCGCCATATCCGATCAGCAGGTCCAGGCTGATGGCCGCCATGCCGTAGATCGCAAGGCGGGTGAAGAAGCTGACCAGGTAGGGTTCGTGCAGCCAGTGGGCCAGCAACGGCATGCAGGCGAAGGTCGCCAGGCACGCAAGGTCGATGATAAGGCGTGGTGACATGGCGTTCTCCTCAGGCACGGGTCGGTAGCAGGCCGCGCGGACGCACCAGCAGCACCAGGGCCATGACGATGTAGGCGCTGGCGGAAATCAGCCCGGCGCTCAGGGTGCCGCTGGTTTCGCTGGGCAGCAGTTGGTCCAGCAGCGGCGGAATGTAGGCACGGCCCAGGCTGTCGACCATGCCGATCAGCAAGGCTCCCACCAACGCGCCGCGCACCGAGCCGACACCGCCGACGACGATGACCACGAAGGTGGTGATCAAGATCTTTTCACCCATGCCGATCTCCACCGACAGCAGCGGTGCCGCCATGAAACCGGCCAGGCCGCACAGCACGCAGCCGAATACGAACACCAAGGTGTACAGCCGGGCGATGTTGACGCCCAGCGCGCCGACCATTTCATGGTCGTCGGCACCGGCGCGAATCAGCATGCCCAAGCGCGTGTGGTTGATCAGCAGCCACATGCCGACTGCCACCACCAGCC
Organism: Pseudomonas sp. GL-R-26; assembly: GCF_019947365.1. Lineage (NCBI taxonomy): Bacteria > Pseudomonadati > Pseudomonadota > Gammaproteobacteria > Pseudomonadales > Pseudomonadaceae > Pseudomonas > Pseudomonas sp. GL-R-26. Next base: position 10,572 of record NZ_JAGYGI010000050.1, read on the forward strand.
CTGCGGCGATAAATAGCAGCCGGCTGACCGGGTACATCAGCCCCGGCAGCACTTCGACAAAACTTGAATACCATTCGGGCGTGGGCATCGCCGGTGGGCTGCGGCCGAAGATCAGGGTCAGCAGTTCGTTGCTGAAAAACACCACGGCCAAAGTCGCCAGCACCTGATCCAGGTGATCGCGATTGTAGAGGCGGCGCATGATCGAGGTTTCGATCAGCGCGCCGTAACAGGCCGAACCGATCAACGCGGCCAGGCCGCCGAGCCAGAACGAACCGGTGGCCATGGCGGTGTAGGCGGCGCAGAAAGCACCCACCATGTAAAAGGCGCCGTGGGCCAGGTTGATCACGCCCATGATGCCGAAAATCAGGGTCAGGCCTGAGGCCAGCAGAAACAGCAAGGCGCTGTATTGCAGGCCGTTGAGAATCTGTTCGAGCAATAACATGACTGCGTTCCTCATGAAAACGCCCCGCAGCTGTACTGCAGGGCGAGGACGGGGCTCAGGTGCCGGTCAGATCGAGCATTGAGCTGCGTAGCTGTCGACGTGGTGGGTCGCCAGGGTCTTGATCGGCACTTCGATCAGCTTGCCGTCGGCGCCGGTCTGCACTTGCAGCAGGTACCAGTCGATCACCGGGTGCTGGTTTTGGGCGAAACTGAAATCACCGCGAATGGAATCGAACTTGACGTTCTTCATGGCCGTGCGGAAGGCCGCCTGGTCTTTGAGATTGCCCTGGGAGGTTTTCAGCGCGGCGCCGATCAGCCGGGCCGTGTCGTAAGTCTGGGCGGCATACACCGTCGGGACGCGTTTGTATTTCTCGGTGAATGCCTTGACGAAGGCCTGGTTGGCCGGGTTGTCCGATTGCGGGTTCCACAGGGTGACGATGTTGGTGCCCTTGGCCACTTCGCCGGTGGCGGCGAGCATGCGTTCATCCATGGAGAACACCGGTACCACCATCGGGATTTGCGCCGACAGGCCCGAGCCGCCGTATTGCTTGGCGAAGTTGATGCCGCCGCCGCCCGGGTGAAACTGGAAGATCGCATCCGGCGCCAGCGCACGCACGCGCGCCAGCTCCACCGAGAAATCCAGCTGGTTGAGCTTGGTGTAGATCTCGGTCACTTCGCCCTTGAAGGTGCGCTTGAAGCCGGCCAGTGCGTCACGGCCGCCCTGATAGTTGGGTGCCAGGATCACCATTTTCTTGTAGCCCAGCTCATTGGCGGCGATCCCGGCCATTTCGTGCGGGGTGTCGTTCTGGTAGGAGCCGACAAAGTAGTTGGCCATGCACTTTTCACCGGCCAGGGTCGAGGGCGCGGTGTTGTTGCTGACGTAGAAACCGTCCTTGGTGGCGGTGTTGATCACGGCTGCCAGCACGTTGGAGAAAATCACCCCGGTGTACAGCGAGATACCGTCCAGGCTCATGCGGTCGGCGATCTGCTTGGCCTTGGCCGGTTGCAGGCCATCATCTTCCACGATGAGTTGCACCGGCACGCCGCCGAGCTTGCCGCCTTCCTGATCGATCGCCAGCTGAAAGCCATCTCGCGAGTCTTCGCCCAGATAGCCGGCGGGGGTGGAGAGGGTGGTGATGAAGCCGATTCGGACAGGCTCCACGGCCTGGGCAGCCGTCGCTGCGCAGAGGGAGGTTGCCAGACATGCACGCAATACCAGGTTTTTCATGAGGCGGCCTATGAAGTAGGTCGTGCCAACGCACGGTAGATATCGATGAGGGCAGTGATTCAGTGTTCGGTCGGGCCGATTGATTGTTGTTATGGGTCGCTGTGTCAGCTGTTGCTCTCGGTGAACTTCTCCAGGTAAAGGCGGCTTTGATCCAGGCCGTGCTGCTGGCGCCAGTCCTTGATCGACTCGACCATCGGCGGCGGGCCGCACAGGTACAGGTCGAACGGCTGGTCACGCAGCTCGGCCAACTCCAGGTGTTCGGCGATATAGCCGGTCTTGCCCGGCCAGTCGGGGTTGGGGGTGCTGACCACGGGCGTGAAACGGAACCCCGGGATCCTTGCGGCATAGGCCTCGATGCGCGAGACCTCGCACAGGTCCGCGGCCTCGCGCACGCCGTAGTAGAGGTGTACCGGGTGAGCACAGCCATGTTGGTCGGCGATCTGCTCGAGCATGCCCAGGAATGCCGACAGCCCGGTGCCGCCAGCCACCATCACCAGCGGGCGGTCGATATGGCGCAAGTAGAAGGCTCCTAGCGGCGCTTCCATGTGAATCACATCACCGACCTGGCAGCGATCGCGCACGTAGTCGGTCATCACGCCGCTGGGCAGCAGGCGAATGAGGAACTGCAGGTTGCTGCTGCCCGGCGCGCAGGCAAAGGAGTACGAGCGCCGATGCTCGGTGCCCGGGACTTGCAGGCGCGCGTACTGGCCCGGCAGATAGTCCAGCGCCGCGCCCGCTGCGCCCACTTCCACGTGCACGATGGCGGTGGTTGGGGAGACCTGTCGCACCTCGCTCACGGTGCCTTGCAGGCTGCTCGGGCCGCTACTGCCGCAGAGGATCGAGTCGAAGTCGAAGTAGAAAGTGGCGTCCGACTGTACGCGCGTCTGGCAGGTCAGCACCTTGCGCTCAGCCAGGTCGCTGGCCGACAGCGCTTCATCGTCCACGTAGTCCTGGGTGTACTGCCCGGATTCACAGCGGCCCTGGCAGGTCGCGCAAACCCCTTCGCGGCAGTCCAACGGAATCTTGATCCCGCTGCGCAGGGCCGCGTCGAGCAGGATTTCATTGTTCTGCACGTTGCAGAAGAGAGTTTTACCGTCGGCGAAACTGAAGGCGACCTTGTACGTCATGAGCGTTAATCCGCAGGGTTCAGAGATGGTAGAAATCGAGCACGGAGTTGATCGTGTCGTTGAGCAGCACCACGTGTTTGCGGGCGATTTTCCAGCTCTCGCCGTCGGGGCGCAGACGGTACGTGGCGCGGCCGAAGAACTGCTCGGCGGTCTGCATGCGGTAGTACAGGGTGCTCCAGTTGACGCGCACCTCCAGCTCATCGTCCTGCAGCGGCGCGATGCGCACGTTGCTGATCAGGTGGAGGGTGCGCGGCATCGGGATGGTCGACGCCGCCTTGCCGGTGCGAATGCGGAACACCCGGTCTTCCAGGCCGCCCCGGTTGGGGTAATAGATCAGCGACATGCCTTTTTTCGGGTCGGTGGTGTAGACGTGCTCCGAATCCCATTGCGGCAGGTGGAATTCGCTGTCGTCGCTGAACATGGCCAGATAGGTGTCCCAGTCCTGGGCATCACAGGCCTCGGCTTTGCGGTAAAGAAATTGCTCGACGCGATATTGCAGTTGGGAATTCATGTTCACACCTCACGCAGTTTCAACGGTTGTTGTTCGGCCGCCTTGCGCGCCAGGCCTTCGAGCAAAAAGCGCTGCCAGTTGGTGTGCTGGTTGACGTACAGGCCTTCATGGGTGAACTCGGTGCCGGTGAGTGCCGGAGTGATGCCAATGGTTTCGCTGTTGCGGGTGGCGCCTGCGACCCACTTGCCTTCGCCACGGGAAATGTCGCTCCAGCGTTCCAGACGGGCCTGAAAGCCGCGCTGGGCTTCACGAAACTCCACCAGGTCATCGGGGGTGCCCATACCGGACACGTTGAAGAAGTCTTCGAACTGGCGAATGCGGTTTTCCCGATCCGCATCCGACTCGCCGACCACGCCCAGGCAGAAGCTGTTGATTTCGGTCTTGTTCCAGGCCAGCGGGCGGATGATCCGCAACTGCGAGCTGATCTGGTCGAGGAAGAACATGCTCGGGTAGACGTTCAGGTTGCGCAGGCGGTGCATCATCCACTCGGCCTTGCCCTGGCCGTGTTCCTTGACCAGGCGCGGCATGATGGTGGCGTAGCCCGGGCGCACGGAAGGGTTGGGCATGTCGCTGAACAGCACGCTGTGGCCGTTGTGGAAGGCGAACCAGCCGTCGTCGGTTTCCTTGTCGCCGGCACCCAGCTTGCTGTAGTCCAGGGTGTCGCCCGCGCTCAGGCCTTTTTCGGCGTTGACCTGCTGGCGGTGCTGCACGGTGGCCACGTAGTTGTAGTGGACAGTGCTGACGTGATAACCGTCCAGGCCGTTCTCGTTCTGCAGTTTCCAGTTGCCTTCGTAGGTGTAGGCCGACTTGCCCGGTAGCACTTCGAGCTGACCGGTCGGCGACTGCGCCACCATCATGTCGAAGAACACCTTGGCGTCACCGAGGAAGTCTTCCAGGGTGTCGGTGCCCTCCACGTCGAGGCTGACGAACACAAAGCCGTTGTAGCTTTCGATACGGGCTTTTTTCAGACCGCGGGTGGCCTTGTCGAAACCTTCGGGGTATTCGCCCGGCGCCTTGACCTTCACCAGGCGGCCGTCGCTTTTGTAGCACCAGGCGTGGAAAGGGCAGGTGAAGGTCGACTGGTTGCCCTTGCCGACGCGGGTGAGTGTGGTGCCGCGGTGCTGGCAGGCGTTGATCAGGGCGTTGAGACGACCTTCCCCGTCGCGGGTGATGATCAGTGGCTGGCGCCCGGCCCGCATCGTCATGAAGTCGTGATTATTGGCTATCTCGCTTTCGTGGCAGGCGTAGATCCAGTTCTTCTCGAAAATCAGTTCCATTTCCAGGTCGAATAGTTCCGGGTCGGTAAACATATCGCGGGCAATGCGATAAACCCCGTCTTGCGGGCGGAAGTCCAGGCAACTTTCTATATAACTTTTCCACTGTTCGATGCTTCGTGCAGTTGTCATTTCCCAGTCCTCGGCCAATGGGCTAATTCATGGCTTCATTTAATGACGTGGTGGCTGGCAGGGTCTATCCGCTTATTAGTGGAAACCCATCCGGAAAATAAGCCCTGTTCCTCGGTTGTCGGTGAGTTATCCCCGTAAACACTGGCTTCTGTCGCGCTCGTCGGCTGAGCAAATGGCTATTTGTCGTTCAGTAACGGGATAGCCGCTGACGAACTTGTTGCGGCTTAATTTCAATCGAAGCACCACCAGAGTGTCTCGCCGCAGGTCGCTGGAAACTGCCATTTCTCATGGCCTTGGGTTCCGTACCAGAAGTGCCTTCTATTCATGTGTTGCTATATAAGCGGCAGGGGGAAGAAATAACATGTTGCATAAAGCGTGGTTAGTTCGGGGGGTTCAAGCAGTTGGCTTGTTGACGCCATTGTTGGTACAGGCAGATGTGGTCAATGACAGCAAGCTGACGCTGGGTACCCGCAACTTTTACATTGATCGGGATTACAAGGAGAACAACCCGCCCCATTCGCGAGTGGGCAGTTGGACCCAGGGTTTCGACCTGCGTTTCGCCTCCGGCTATACCGAAGGCCCGGTGCAGTTCGGCCTCGATGCGGAGGCGCAGTATGCCTATCGTCTGGACGGCGGTGGCGGGCGCGGCGATGACACCATCATCCCTTACAGCCAGAGCCGTCAGGAGCAGGCCGATGAATACGGCCGTGGCGGTGTGACGCTGAAAATGCGCTATTCGAAAACCGAGCTGAAAGTCGGTGAGTTGCGGCCGTTACTGCCAGTGGTGATCATTGACGATTCGCGCCAACTGGTCACGACCTATCGCGGTGCCTTGCTCGAGTCCAAGGAAGTCGACCGTCTGACCTTGACCGCCGGACGGCTGACGGAGATCGGGGCGCGTAATTCCTCCAACTACGAAAAGCTGTACCTGCAGACCGGCTCCGGCGTGCGCCACGGCAGCGACGGCCTTAACCTCGCTGGCGCCAGTTATGCCTTCACCCCTTCGTTGACCGGCACCTACTTCTACGCGCAACTGGAAGACATCTATCAGCAGCACTACCTGGGTATCACCCATCTGGCTGATCTGGGCGGCGGTTATGGGCTAAAGACCGACCTGCGTTACTTCAACAACAGCGAAGACGGCGATGCCCTCTACGGCGACATCGACAACCGTTCCTACGGTGCAATGACCTCGCTGAAAAAGGGCGGGCACCGCTTCGGCGTGGGGTACCAGCGCATGCTCGGTGACAGCAACTTTCCGACCCTGGGCGGTTATGTCCCGCAGCCGTTTCTGGTGAACTGGTCGCGGGTCGGGTTCATCAAGCCCAACGAAAAATCCTGGCAGGCCCGTTATGACTACGATTTCGCCGCCCTCGGCGTGCCCGGCCTGAATTTCATGACCCGCTACTTCAAGGGTACGTCGGTGGACCGTGGCGACAACCTCAGCCAGGCGGCGGAGCAGGAGCGTGACCTGGTGCTGTCTTATGTGGTGCAAAGTGGCCCGCTCAAAGGTGTGGGGGTGGAGGCCGGCAACGTCGTTGCCAAATTCAGCCACGGCAATGACTGGGTGGAGAACCGCCTGATCACCACTTACACCTGGAAATTTTGGTAACGTCCTGCCCTCAAATCGAACGCGATTGTGCGCTGAAGTGACGCCTTGGGTAGCGCATTACCCATGGCGTTGACCATGGCCGGCACCGTTGCTGTGCGCGTCAACGTCGCTCAACGCGTTCGATATCCAGATAGTTTCCGATTACTAGCCAAAAAATGCGGATATCGCCTGTTCGCACCGGCTGGGCATAGCCCTTGCAAACCCAATGTAAATACGCGCCGAAGAGCGTGTCGATGTCTATTGCCGTGGGTGTACTGAGATGACCGAACCAAATGTTGCCCAGTTTCGAGATATCCGCATAGATCGCTACGACCTGGCCGGTGCCCGTGCGTGGATGGCCGGTATTTGCGGGCCGCACGAACTGCAGACTAGCCAGCCAAACCGGATTCAGTTTCACCACAAGGCCAATGTGTTCAAATCGATGTCCACGACCTTGGGCAGGATGGAATACGGCACCGACGTGACCATCGGCGTCGAGGATGCCGAACACCTCAATTGCTACAGTCTCAGCCTGCCGATTCGCGGCGAGCAGGAGCTGGTCAAGGACGGTCGCCGGTTGTACTCCAGCCAGGACCAGGGCCTGATCGTGACCCCCCACGAAACCCAGGCGCTGACCATGGCCGGTGACTGCCACAAGATCTCCGTGGTGATCACCCGCATGGCTATGCGCCAGACCCTGGAAGGCATGCTGCAGCGCCCGCTGGAAATGCCGCTGAAATTCGAGCCGGTGATGGACGCGGTCAACGGTGCCTCTGCCTCCTGGTGGCGGCTGGCCCGTTACTACATCGATGAGCTGGAGCGCGGCCAGGGTCTGTTCAATCAAGTGTTCTTCACCCGCGATATCGAAAGTGCGCTGATCAAGGGTCTGATCCTTTCCCAGCCCAACAACTACAGTGCCGAACTGCGTGACCAACTGGGCGTCAAGTTGCCGTACTACCTGGTGCGCGCCAAGGACTTCATCGAAAGCAACGCCCGCGAAGACATGCACCTGGAAGACATCGAGGCGGCAGCAGGTGTGTCCCGCTTCAAACTGTTCGAAGGCTTTCGCAAGCACTTCGGCGTCTCGCCCATGGCTTACCTGAAAAAGTATCGCCTCGGCGCGGTGCGCCAGGAAATCCTAGAAGACGCCTCGGTGCGCAACATCTCGGTGATCGCGATGTGTTGGGGGTTCTCGCATCTGGGTCGGTTCGCCAGCGAGTACCGCAAGCTGTTCAACGAAACGCCCAGCGCCACTCTGCAACGCAGCGAAGCTCGTCGCAATCGGTCGCTTTGAGATGACGACCTTACAAGCCGCCACCGCCAACAGCGTGGGCCTGAACTTGTCGCTGATGTGCCGCGAGCCGGTCTTCACCAGCCGCTCGGCGCAGGAAACCCAGCGTTTGATGGGGCAAGCGCTGGTGGAACATGAGTTGGATTGGCCACGGGGCGGCGTCGATACGGCGCTCTATCGTGGCCAGGTTGCCAGCTGCGAACTCTATGCGCTGCGCTACGGTGGCCAGGTAGAAATCCGGCCGCAGCCTTTCGAAGATTTCGTGCTGGTACAGATGCCGCTGCGCGGCAGGGCCACCCTGGATTCCGACGGCATGGGCTATAGCGTCAGCCCTGGAGAAGTGGCGATTCTGTCCCCGCGTGAGCAGGCTCGAGTGGTGTGGGAGGAGGGCTGCGAGCAACTGATCCTCAAACTGCCTCGGGCATTGCTCGACGCCAGCCAGAGGGCGCTGGCCGACGACTTGCCATCGGGCTTCACGCTGGCACCGGTCAGCCGCCTGCAACGGCCACTGGCGATGCGCTGGTTTCGACTGGTCAGCGAGTTGCTGGAGCATTTGCCCGAGGGCGAAGCAAGCGCAACGCCTTCGCGCTGGTTGCAGCATCTGGAGCAAAGCCTGCCGCTGTTTCTGCTCAGCCATTGTGGCATTGCGCAACAAGAGTCGCTGTCGCCGCGGCAGCCCACCCGCCAACTGCAAAAAATCGACGCTTGTATGCGCGAACACCTTGTCCGGGGCATCACTCTGGCTGAACTGGCGGTTGCCGTTGGGGTGAGCATCCGCAGCTTGAACACCTTGTGCCAGCGCGAATACGGTCAAAGCCCGATGGACCGCTTGCGCGGATTACGGCTTGAAGCCGCCCGGGAGTTCATGCTGGCGAGGCCGAATTCCAGCGTGACTGAAGTGGCGCTGGAGTTCGGGTTCGGGCATGTGGGGCGGTTTGCCAATTACTATCGGCAGCGGTTTGGAGAGTTGCCGAAGCAGACGATGAAGTCTCAGGCATGAGCGGGTTCAGCTGAATCCCGGCCGGCAGCGCCAATCGAGTAGGAGGCGGATTTACATCCGCCGTCCTCTCACACCACCGTACGTACGGTTCCGTATACGGCGGTTCAGGTTAAGCGGTTAAGCCGGGTTATCGTGTCCAGTATTGAGACCAGCCCGAGT
>NZ_JAGYGI010000051.1:0-18043 GCF_019947365.1 Pseudomonas sp. GL-R-26
GGGTCTGGTTGTTGAGGTAGCGTTCGTGGCGCAGGCGCGCGTAGAAAAAGCCGCTTTCGCTTTGCAGGTCTTCGTCGCGCAGGTGGGACTTGCCGAGCACGCGGTAGGGTTCGGCGTAGTGGTAGGCGTCGCCGTAGGTGTTGTCGGCGACGCCGCGGGTCGTGGCCACGCCGTGGGTGGCGGGCTCGCCGAGGGTCTGGTCGACCTCGCCGTCGAGGTAGGCGCGGCTGTCGTCGGGGTGATAGGCGCGCACGCTGACGTGCTGTTCCACCACCCGGTGGCGGGTTTTCAGGGCCCAGACGCTGTCCTCGACGCTGTTGCTGAAGCCCGACGGCGAGCGTAGCGGCAGCTCGACGTCGAACTGGTAGCAGCGCTGGTCGTCACAGAACTCGACGACATCGAAGGCGAGCTCTTCGTGCTGGATGCAGCGGTACCAGATGCCGATCTCGGCCAGGATCCGGCTGATGAACGCCAGGTCGCTTTCCTGGTACTGCATCACCTGCTCGCGCTGCGGGTACTCGCGCTTGAGGTTGAAGCGAAAGTGCCCGGTGTCCAGACCGTGGCGGTCGCGCAGAATGCTTTTGACGATGTCCGGCACGGACTGGTGCTGATAGATCCGCGTCTGCTGGCCGCGATCGAGCAGGGCCAGGCGCGGTTGCAGGGTGACTTCGTAGCGGGCTTCGTCGATTGAGCCGGACAGGCGTTGGCAGGCGGTGATGCGGCCGTACAGCGTGCGCAGCGGCATTATCGGCCTGGGCACTTCCCAGTCGAACACGGGCACGTTGGACGGTGCGTCGTACAGGCTGAACTCGGCGTACTGGCCGATGAATTTTTCCGCGCCGATGTCGAGGTCGCTGGCGGTGAATTCGATGCGGTAGAGGTAGGGTTGGCTCAGGTACTCATGGCCCTCGAAAGCGAGGACGTCGAGATGGGTGTCGAGTTTGTCGATCTTGAGTGTGTGGCGGTTGTGGCCGAAGACCGGGTTCATGCTCGGCCCTCCGGTGCAACGACTGAAGGTCCGTCGGTGAATTGCAGCGTGATGCCCTCCTCATCGCTGCAGCCCAGGGTCACGCCAAGGGTTTTGTATTTGGCGGCCTGACGCTGCAGCAGCTGTTGGCTGAGCGCCGGCAGAATCTGCTGGTTGAGCAGGCTGTCGATGTTGCGCGCACCGGTGTCGGGCAGCAGGCAGGCGGCGACCAATGCATCGTGCAGGCCATCCTCGATCTGGCAGGTCAGGCCGTAATGGCTGTGCAGGCGCCTGGCGACCTTGGCAAGTTTCAGGGCGACGATATGCTTGAGCGCGTCGGCCAGCAGCGGGCGGTAGATCAGGGTCTGGAAGCGGGCGAGCAACGCCGGCTGGAAGTGCTCGCGCAGCAGCGGTCGCAGCCATTCGTGCAAGTCGCTGTCGCTGGCTTCGGGCTGCTCGCGCAGACCGTTTTGCAGCTCATCGCTGCCGAGGTTGGAGGTCATCAGGATGACAGTGTTGCGGAAGTCGATTTCACGTCCTTCGCCATCACGCATGAAGCCGCGGTCGAACACCTGGTAGAACAGGTTGAGCACGTCGCGGTGGGCCTTTTCCACTTCATCCAGCAGCACCACGCTATAGGGCCGCTGGCGCACCGCTTCGGTGAGCACGCCGCCCTGGCCGTAACCGACGTAACCCGGTGGCGAGCCCTTGAGCTGGCTGACGGTATGGGCTTCCTGGTACTCGGACAGGTTGAGGGTGATCAGCGATTTTTCGCCACCGAACAAGCAGTCCGCCAGCGCCAGGGCGGTTTCCGTCTTGCCGACGCCGCTGGTGCCGACCAGCAAAAATACCCCGAGCGGCGCCTGCTCTTCGGTCAGGCCGGTCTTGGCCGCGCGCAGGCGCTGCGCCAGGGCACCGAGGGCATGGTCCTGGCCAATCACTCGCTCGGCCAGTTGCTGTTCGAGGTCCAGCAGGCTGGCCTGTTCGTCCTTGAGCAAACTGCCCAGGGGCACGCCGGTCCAGTCGGCGATGACTTCGGCAACGCTGCGTGCATCGACGTCGAGGGACAGCATTGGCTGGCTGCCCTGGGCCCGCAGCAATTGCTCCTGCAGTTTCGCGCAGAGGTCGCTGCGGACCGGTTCAGCCTGACGGGCATCGAGCAATTGACAGGTCAGGTCGAGTTCGTAGCGGTACTGGTGCAGCAGGTCATCCTGCTGTTGTTGCAGCTCGACCTGCTGCCCGGCGATCAGCGTCAATCGTTCGCTCAAGTCGCTGCCATTGAGTTGCACATCCTGTTCCAGTGCGCGCCGCTCCAGCTCCAGCGCGGCATGCCGGGCCTTGAGCCGCACCAGTGCCTGGGGCTCGCAGTCGAGGCTCATGCGCACCCGCGCGCTGGCGGTGTCGAGCAGGTCGACGGCCTTGTCCGGCAGCTGGCGGCCTGTGAGGTAGCGCCGCGACAGGCTGACCGCGGCCTGCACCGCCGCGTCCTGAATGTGCACGCCGTGATGGCTGGCGTAACGGGCCTTGAGGCCGCGCAGCATCAGGCAGGCGCTGGCATCGTCCGGCTCGTCGACCTTGACCATCTGGAAGCGCCGCTCCAGGGCGGCATCGCGCTCGAAGTACTGTTTGTATTCGCTCCAGGTGGTCGCGGCGATGGTGCGCAATTCGCCTCGCGCGAGGGCCGGCTTGAGCAGATTCGCCGCATCCGCCCCGCCCGCCTGGTTACCGGCGCCGATCAGGGTGTGAGCCTCGTCGATGAACAGCAGCACCGGGTTGGCCGCCTGCTGCACGGCGTCAATGACGTTTTTCAGGCGTTGTTCGAATTCGCCTTTTACCCCGGCGCCCGCTTGAAGCAGGCCAAGGTCCAGGGTGCGCACGCTGACCGCCTTTAGGCTGTCCGGCACGTTGCCGTCGGCAATGCGCAGGGCCAGGCCTTCGACCAGCGCGGTCTTGCCGACGCCGGGCTCGCCGACGAGGATCGGGTTGTTCTTGCGCCGCCGGCTGAGGATGTCGATGACCTGGCGGATTTCATCGTCACGCCCGAACACCGGGTCGATCTGCCCGGCCCGCGCCTTGGCGGTGATGTCCTGGGTGAACCTGTCCAGTACCGCTTGCAAGGCATCGTGCACGGCAGCTCCGGGGACAGGTAACGCCGGGGGCTGGTCCAACGCACTTTGCTGTTGGACTTGCGGGCGTTCTTCGGAGTGTTGATCGAGCAGCGTCGACAGCTGCTGCAACTGGATTTCACTGAGGCTCAGCATTAGCCAGGCCGCATCGCTATCCAGCAGTTGCGGACTGTCCTGCAGCGCGCCCAGCAGGTGCGCCGATCGCAAGCTGTCATGCCCTTCCAGCGACGCGCGCAACCAGGCGCTCTCGATCAGTTTGTGCAACTTGCCGCACAACTGCGGCTTGCCTTGCACGCTGCGCGGCAGACTGTCGAGATGGTCAAGCAGACCGCGCCACAGTGCGTCCATGTCCCATTCATGACGACGGGCGATCAGGGTCAGGTCGCCCTCGCCCCGCTCAAGCAACTTGAGCAGCCAGTGTTCGATGCTGATCCGCCCATGGGCACGGCTTTGGCACAACGACGCCGCCGCGCTGAGCGCCTGGGCGCAGTAGGGATTGAGACGGCGAAGCAGGCGCGTGGAGTTGTCGGTCATGGAGGTACGTCCTTGTGCTGAAGGGTCAGCGGATAGTCGGTCAGGGCGATGGAAAGTGTCGGGATGGGCTGGGTTGAACGTCCGCGCACAGACGCTCAACCCAGTGCACCGGAACCAGCAGGCAGAGGCCTGCCTGCTGGTTATTCAGCGTTACCCTCTACTACGTTTGTCCCATTTATCGTCGTGTTTGAGGTTTCCGTCCTTGAAGTCCCAGAAGATCTCCTCGTAGCGCAACTCAACCTCTTCCAGGTGGTTGAGTTGCGCCTTGTCCGGATCTTTGACGTCGTGCATTTTCGACTCGACCTTCACTACCTTCACTTTTTTAAGCAGGGTGTTGTAGTACTCGACTTCCTGGCCAGCGTCGTCGATGCGATAAAATTTGAACTCGGCGCTCTCGAGTGTCTGGCCTGTAGTAGCAGCCTTATAGAGGTAGGTGCTGGAGGCATCGATTTCTTTGGTGAACACGTACGGAGAATGGGTCCGCGTACCGGTCAATTTTCCGGTGTTATCGTCGCTGGCGATGTAGACGCTGTGGTTGTGAGCGACCACCTCGATACTGCCTTCGCGACCTTGCACGGTCACTGAACCTTTAATGTCCGCACCGCCGTCATTTTTCAGCCACAGGTAAACGGGAATTGCCATGTGAAGCTCCTTTTCTCAGTACACAAATGCCGCGTTTGCGGCAGGGAGTTGAACGTCGGCCCCGACCGTGGGTAGCACGCAGGCCCCCGCTTCCGGCACCAGACGGATATCGACGCGACGGTTGGCTTGACGCCCCCCCTCGGTGTCATTGCTCGCGATCGGCTGGCTCTTGCCAAAGCCCTGCACCGCGAAGCAGCTGTCGGGGATGCCACCCATGCGTTGCATCCACTCACGTACCGCTGCCGCGCGGGCACGGGACAAGTGCAGGTTGTGTTCGTCGCTGCCCACGGCATCGGTATGCCCGGCGATGACGATCAGCCAGCCAGGCTGGGCCTTGATGCCGACCAGGGCATCGATCAGCACCCTGGTTGATTCGGGCTTGAGCCGGGCGCTGGCACTGCTGAACAGCGACAGACTGTCCAGGCGCACCGTTCGCGCGGTACGTGCCGCCAGCGGGCGGGTCGACGGTTGCTTGTGATCGGCTATGGTCGTCAACACCCGGTCACGCAGGCGCTCGCCGTGATACAGGCCAAAACCCAGAGCCATGGGGACGCCCAGGCGGTAGTACGAGTCCAGTCGCACCGCGTCCTCGCGCAGCACGTTCAACGCATCCTCGCGCCGGGCGAATTCGGCTTGCTCAAGACGCGTCGGCGGGGCAATGGACGTGTAGCGCCGCAGGTCGTCACTGACCTGGCGCAGCAGCAAGGTGTTCTGCCAGGCCGAGCTGATCAGGGCGACAACGGTGGCAAACGTGAACCCCCATACCGCGATCACGATTGCGCCACGCTTGGGTGATGGTTGAGGCTGCCGGGGCAGCAGACTCAGCAGAGGGTCAGGAAACGGCAACGGCTCCCCCGTTTCCTGTATAGCGCCATCGGCGTCCAGCAGCGCGGTCTTGTCCCGCTGCCATTGCCGCCACAAGTTGCCGGGCACATAACCGGGCAGTGTCGGCACCAGGGTGCAGGCCCACACCAGCGGCAGGCCGATAGCGTGGCGACCTTCACGGCGGGTGAAGTGCGCCAGGACATGTTCGTCCAGCCAGGCAGCTGCACTGTTGAGCTGGATGCCGGCCTGCAAACGTTGGGTATGGACTTCACTGCAAGCGGACTGCCGGTACCAGTCGTTCGGGCTGAAGCTGGTCCCCGCCTGCAGAATGTTGCAGCGGTCCTGGCCGGCGCCCCAACTGAACCAGGCCCCTTTGGCTGCAGGGGACTGCAGATAGCTGACCAGCATCAACGGCAAGCTAAAGCCGCGCTTGCGCGTCAGCGCGACCTGATGATTGAAGGTGCGCACCTGCCCGGCCAGCACCCCGGCATTGGTGTGCTCGCCCGGGTTGACGACAAACATCACACTGAGCTGTCCGCCCCACTGGGGACGCAAGGTCATGATGCTGTCGACCAGCCCCGGCATCTGTTCCACACGGGAGACCCGCAAGTAACATCCCTGCTCGGTCAAGCGCTGCGCAGGATGATCGGCGCCCCCCTCGCCAAACAGGCCGGACAGGCCGTCGCCACAGACCAGCACCACAGGATGGCGGTAGTTCGCCGGTGGCATTGCGAAATCATCGAGCGAACCGGGCAGGTCCCGTTGCAGCGCTGCCTGACGCACTGCCCGGCCCCACGCCAGCGCAACACTGCCGACAACGATCAAGACCCCGACCACACGCGTCCATCCGCCAAGCGGGATGATCGCCAGCAGCATCAAGGCCAGCGCCCCTGCCCACAGCCAGAGCCCTTGTTTGAGTTTGAGCGTCATTGGCTCACCTCAGGCTGCTGCGGACAATAGCGTCGCCACAAGACTACCCAACCACTGATCGAGCCCGTACCAGACACCGACCAGCAACAGGCCGGCTACCAGGGCATTGACCAGGGGCGAGCGCAGGCCCGGGCTCACCGTAAGGCCTCGACCGCCGCTGACCGTTGCGGTCGACCGCCGATGCAATTGCAAAGGGGCGACCCGTTCATTCAGGGTGGTCAACAGTTGCTCGCGCTCCGGATCATTGATATCGGCATAAAGACCCTTGAAGCCCAGGGTCAATACCCGTTGGAACGCAGTCAACACAAGCGGATCCGCTGCGGGTTCGCGCAGCACCTCACGCATGTCCTCATAAAGGAACACCCCGGCCTGATGGCGATTGAAAAACTTCGTTTGCAAGGGTTCGCTGGCCCAGCGCGAATGGGCATTGTCGCGGGTGAGGTTGAGCATGGTTTCATCCAGCAACGCGCATTGCGCATGGCTGATATGGTCGATGCTGCGTTGCGTCAGCCCCGCCTCTGCAAGCGACTGGCGAAGGCGTTCGACTTGCTGCACGCACAACGCTTTGACTTCATCGCTGTTCTGCGCCGAGGCACCCAGCCGCAACTCGACCACCAGCAGGTAGCTGTCCTGCAGCAATGCGTCGATATCAACCGCGTCGTGTTTTTTCGTTTCGATCAGGTTCATGCACGTAGTACCGCGAACAGTTCAAGTTTGACGTCGGCCAGGGTGCTCGGGACGTAGAAGGCACAAACGCCCTGAGCCAGAATGGCTTTGCCCTTGACATGGTTGAGGTCGAGGGCGAAGTACTGGTTTTCCAGGCGCAGGGGAATGGCCGCCGGCACATGGCTGAGGGACTGCAACGGCACGCCGTCGAGGGCGGCGTTGACCAGTTGATCGACTTCGTCCGGTGTACCGATCTTGCACAGGCGCGGGAACTGGCTCTGCAGTTGCACCGCTGGCAGGCGGCAACGCACCGACAGGTAGAAGTCGGCGCTGTCTGGCTCGCGCAGTCGATGGTCATCGAGGCGCACCTGCCAGCGATTGGCCGAACTTTCTTCAAGGTCCAGGGCAATGACCCGCGAAGGCAGGCTGGCCTCCAGCAAGGTGGAAATCATGCGCAAAAGTGGCGGGAACACACTTTCCAGGTCTTCGTGGCGGTAAGGCGGAATCTGCTCGACATCGTGTTCGAGGGAAAAGGTCAGCAGGCTGCCGGCCAGTTTCGTCAACTCCAGATAGACCTGCTCGGGAGGTCGCGCAGGCCAGGCCTTGAGATCGGCCAACACCGGCTGGTAAGTGTTCAAGGCATTGAGCAGCCAGAACAATGACACGTCGGCAACGGCGAAGTCGGCCATGCGTTGATTGCTTTCGCGGCGCATGCCCATCAGTCGCTGGCGTTTGGAGGACAGCTGGCTCAACAGGTTATCCAATTGCGTCAGCAACCCCGGGTGCGCGGCGAAACTGAGCAACGGCGGAATGTAATCGGGGTCAAGGCTCCAGGCGCCCTGCCCGTCGCGCATCAACCGTGCGATGGGACAGGTCAGGTAATCGCCGTTCTCGTCGTGCTCGAAGCGCAGGCTCAGCACCTGTTCCAGCACGCCGACCGATTGCACCTCATCGGTGTAGATGTCCTGCACCCGTCGCCAGTCCTGGCGATATCGGGTAGGCCGATCCCCTTGCCCGCCATCGAACAGGCAGTTGTTGCCATTGGCCTGCTCCAGCGGCAGGGCCAGCAGCAAGGTAGCTGTCTGGCTGTCACCGGTCTGCAGGCGCGACAGGTCGAGACCGGGGGGCAGCCGATCCACTTGATCGCTGTCGATCAGGGTACCGTCCGGCATCCGCAGATTGAGCCGGGTGGCCTTGAGCGTGCCCAGGCGCAGAGCTTCCAGGTCGAAGGCGACACTGCGAACGCCCCAAGGGTGCACCAGGCAAAGACGAGCCAGGCACTCGTTGGCCCAGGCCTCCCAGCGCGCCTGCTGCTGGAATTGCTGTGGGGACAGCAATGCCCCCGCGGCCCACAAGGGGCGGTCGATTTTCATGAGGTCGTATCCCTACGAAGTGGCGTGGGTGTGAGCAGGAATCAGGCTTTCGCCTTGGGCATCTGCGAAACCAGCGACAGGTTGACGTCCATGCCTTCCACCTGGAAATGCGGCACGGCATACAACTTGACGCGGAAGAAGCCCGGGTTGTCCTCGATGTCTTCGACGGTGACCCGGCCAGCCCGCAACGGGTGCGAAGCCTGCAGCGAGTCGCCCGGATCGTTCATCTCGGTGACCAGCCCGCTGACCCACTTGTTCAACTCCAGCTCCAACAAACGGCGATCCTTGGTGGTGCCGATGTTTTCGCGCTGGATCAGCTTCAGGTAATGGGCAATGCGTGACAGCAGGAAGATGTACGGCAGGCGCGCATTGATCCGGCTGTTGGCGGAGGCCTCCGGGGTGTCGTACAACGCCGGCTTCTGCGTGGAGTTGGCCGAGAAGAAGCACGCATAGTCACGGTTCTTGTAGTACGACAGCGGGATGAAACCGAGGTTGGCGAACTCGAACTCGCGAGTTTCCGGAATCATCACTTCCGAAGGAATCTTCACCTGATTGCCAGTGCCCAGATCGTACAAGTGGATCGGCAGGTCGGTGACCGCGCCGCCAGACTGCGGACCGCGGATCTGCACGCACCAGCCGTTGGCGATGAAGCTCTTGACCATGTTGGCAGCGAAGGCGAACGAGGCGTTGGTCCATAGGTACTTGTCGTGGTCCGGCCCCTTGACGCTTTCGATGTAGTTGAAGCTGCGCACCGGAACGGTGTCCGGGCCATAAGGCAGACGGCCCAGCACTCGGGGCATGAGCAAACCGATGTATCGCGCATCATCGCTGTCGCGGAACGCTTTCCACTTGAGGTATTCGGCACGGTCAAAGTAGTTGCCGATGTCTTTGATGGCGGCCACTTCTTCCATAGAGCGCTTGCCAAAAAAGGCTGGGCCGACGGAGCCAATGAAAGGCATGTGCGCTGCTGCCGAGACTTTGGAAATACTGCGCAGCAAGGCAATGTCTTGCGGGCTGCGGTCGAATTCGAAGTTGGAAATGGCAGCGGCGATCGGCTCACCGCCCGGTGTGTCGTACTCCTGGGTGTAGGTATGCATGTACAGACCGCTTTGCGCGATCTCTGGTGCATCCTCGAAATCCTGGACCAGGTGATCCTTGCTGATATCCAGCAATTCGATCTGTACGTTCTGGCGGAAATCGGTCTGATCGATCAACGATTTCACGCCGCGCCAGGTGGACTCGACCCGCTGGAAATCCGGGTGATGCATCACAGCGTCCAATTGACGGCTGATTTGCGCATCCAGCGATGCGATATGTTCATCCAGCAGTGTCCGGTCCAGACGCCGGACCTTGCGCGAAGACTGCTTTATCAACTTCAGGAAAACACTGACCGCGGCGGTAACACGCTCATCGACAGAAACGTCCGACAGTGCCTCGGAGCTTTGAAACATTTCAATCTCGCCCAACGCTTTTACCGGGTTGAGATTGATCTTGCCAAACAATGCGCCATACACGCCCTGGCTTTCTTCAGGCAACACCGTAGTGCCACGCGATTGCATGTGAGAATGTTCGATAGACATTGTGAAAACTTCCTTTTAAACAGACCGAGGTGAATTAACGAACGGCTTGCGGAGCCAATGCAGCCAACTCGCCTCGCAGTTCGTCAGTCAGTGCCTCGTCCATGAGGATTCGCTCCAGCTCCAGACGAAACCTGGCATTGTCCAGAAGGTTGGACTTGAGGTCGCGCAACAGGTTGCGCATTGCCAGCAGTGCGCGCAGTTGCGGAATTTGCCGGGCCACCTGCT
This sequence comes from Pseudomonas sp. GL-R-26, assembly GCF_019947365.1. Lineage (NCBI taxonomy): Bacteria > Pseudomonadati > Pseudomonadota > Gammaproteobacteria > Pseudomonadales > Pseudomonadaceae > Pseudomonas > Pseudomonas sp. GL-R-26. Next base: position 9,869 of record NZ_JAGYGI010000051.1, read on the forward strand.
CTGGCTCGAAATCCTTCATGCTCTGGAAACCCAGAACGACCTCCGCTTCGCTGGCATCCTCCACCAGGGTATTGGCCACCGCCAGGCTGAGCTCGGGAGAAAATTCGGCCAGTACGCTATCGAAGTTGTTCTTGTCGATGGCGACTTTGCTTCTCTCGGATAAAGGGCGCTGTTCCTTGCCGTTACTGTAGTCACCCATCACCATCAACTTGAGCGGCAATTCGGTTTTTTTCTGGGCATCGCCAGTATGCAAATCGAGTTTGATGTTGATTCGTGCCTTTGGCACTTCGTTTTGAAAACTACCAGAAGCCATAAATCCTCCTTGGATATTTGTAACTGCATGCACAGTTACAAATAATCAACTACAAAAATCTGGTTCAGCCATTGCATTGACATATCCAGATAAACTAACAGCCATCGTTCTCGATCTTTTCTCGACCGCAAAAAAATGAACCTTTTGAAGTGAAACTGCAATCAATGAAACAAAAGCTTAAAACTTTCCGGAGGCAATGGTGAACTATCGTACGAAGTCATTCTACCCACGACAAACATATAAAGACCGAACGTACACCGCGCTGGGAACTTACTCTCACTATAAAAAGCAATCTCCCTACGCTATTTAAGAAGTTTCCTACAAATAGCTTATTGGCGTGCTTTGAAGGCGACTCAATGCAGTCGCAGTGAAACCAGTCGATACGGTTTTCCAGGAAAACCAGGGGTGGGGTGGGGTGGAATGTCATGACTGCCTGCGCCCGGTCCAGAACCGGGAACAGGCAGCACAGACCAGGCAGACTTCAGAATTTCTCTGCGATGTACTTGAACGGATAGTTCGGATCCCGATAGTTGCCCGGGCTTTGCCGCTTGGGCAGCTTCACTTTCGCCCGCGGTACTTCCTCGTAGGGAATGCTGCCCAGCACATCGGTGATGATGTTCAGTCGCGCCCGTCGCTTGTCATTCGAGTTGGCGACCCGCCACGGGGCGAAGTCTGTATCGGTGGCCTCGAACATGTCGTCCCGGGCACGGGAGTAGTCGTACCAGCGGTTATAGGACTTGAGGTCCATGGGTGACAGCTTCCATATCTTGCGCCCGTCGGTGATACGCTCCTTGAGCCGTCGGGTCTGTTCCTCCTGGCTCACTTCAAGCCAGTACTTGATCAGGATGATTCCCGATTCCACCAGTGCCTGCTCGACGCGCGGCACCGAGGTGAGAAAATTGCGCACCTGTTCTTCGCTGCAAAAGCCCATGACCCGCTCGACTCCGGCGCGGTTGTACCAGCTGCGATCGAAGATCACCACTTCGCCAGCCGCCGGCAGGTGCGGCAGATAGCGTTGCACATACATCTGGCTTTTTTCCCGGTCGGTCGGTGCCGGCAACGCCACCACCCGGAACACCCGCGGACTGACCCGCTCGGTGAGCGCCTTGATGGTCCCACCCTTGCCGGCGCCATCACGGCCCTCGAAGATGATGCAAACCTTCGCGCCCGTGTGCTGCACCCACTCCTGCAGCTTCACCATCTCGACATGCAGCCGCGCCAGTTCCTCGATATACACCTTGTTCTTGAGTTTGCCGCTATCGACCGGCTTGCTTTTCGTTGCCGCCTTCTTCTTTGCCATGCCCGATACCTCCTCCAATGCCTCACACCGCGCCCGGAGTTCCCCCGGCCGCGTTCATTCAGCCTCGACTGCGCTGGTAATGTTCAATCGCCAGTTCCAGGTTCAAGAACATGCGCGCCTCGCCCAGCGCATGGCCCAGGGGTGCCTTGATGACCATTTCCCATACGCTCGGGCTCATGCCCACCAGCCACAATGAAATGCCTTTTTCCTGCAGTTGCTGTTCCGCCCCGGTGAGCATTTTCAGCGCGGTGTATTCCAGGTCGAACACGCTGCGCAGGTCCAGGACCACGACCTTGGGGTCCGCCACGTCAATCAGCGGCCGGATCTTGTCGGCGATGCGCTCGGCATTGGCGAAGAACACCCGCCCTTCGGGCCTGAGCAACAGCAACCCGTCAAAGTGTTCGTCATCGATGTGCTCGGCGGACTGCGGTCGGTACACATTGGTGCCAGGCTTGCGTCCCAGGACATGCACGGGCGGGTCCGAGACTTGATAGGCCAGGGCCAGCAACGAAACGATGATCGCCACGACGATCCCTTGCAGCGTGCCCAGCAGTATCACGCCGATCATGGCCACCACGGCCCAGGCAAATTCGGTACGGCGAACCGACAGGATCTCGCGAAATTCCGCCGGTTCGATCAGGCCCACCGAATAGACGATCACCACGGCAGCGAGCGTGGCGTTGGGCATCAGGCCAATGAGCGGTGCCAGCAGCAGGCACGTGCCCAGTGCCAGTGCGGCGGTGACCAGTGCGGCCAGTTGCGAACGGGCGCCGGCCAGGCGGTTCACCGCCGTCTGGGTGGTCCCGCCACCGGCGACCATGGCCCCGAGAAACGCACCGCCGATGTTGGCAACGCCCGTGGCCAGCAGCTCCCGGTTCGGTTGTGGCGCGGGCTCGTCACTGCGGGCAAACGCGCGCCCCGCCGCGATGGTTTCGGTGAAACTCATCAGCGCGATACCCATCGCCGAGGACCACAGGGTCTCGGCCATCGACCATACCGGCAGGGTCGGCGCGGGCAGTCCGATCGGCACCACGCCGACGGCGGACACACCAAAGCGCTCCAGACCAAACAGGCTCATGCCGATGATGCCAAGCGCCACCGCAATCAAAGGCGCTGGCAGTCGTGGTGTAAAACGCTTCATGCCCACCAGCAGCAGGACCATGAACACGCCGACCGCCACGGTCGGCAGCGAGGCATGGCCGACGCTCTGGACCGTGGCCACCAGGTTGTGCAGGAAGCCGCCTTTGTCGATGTGCGTGCCCAACAGCTTGGGCAACTGGTCGAGCACGATGACCACGCCGATGCCGGCCTTGAAACCCACCAGCACCGGTTCGGAAATGAAATTGGCGACGAAACCCAGGCGCAGCAGCCCGGCGACAATCAGGATCGCGCCCACCATCAGGGCCAGCGTGGCGGAGCCGGCGAGCAAGGTCGCCGCATCGCCATCGGGGCTGAGCTGGCCCAACGCGGAGCCGGCGAGAATGGCCAGGGTGGTCGTGGTGCTGACGCTAAGCGGGCGCGACGTGCCGAGCACGGCATAGATCACCATCGGCACCAGCACCGTGTACAGCCCGACCTGCACCGGAAGGCCGGCAATAGTGGCGTACGCCAGCGCCTTGGGAATCACCACGGCCGCTGCCGTCAGCCCGGCGACAATATCGCCCCGCAGCCAGTCTGGCCGGTAGCTGCCGAGCCATTGCGGGATCAACAGGCTGCGCAAGGTTCCCCGCTGTGGAGTGCCTGGAATCCGCTCTTGCGGATGGCTGCCTTGTTGATTCATCAGTCACTCCAGTGGCAAATCGTCCCGTGCGGATGATGAGTGGGCTCAACTGACCGCACAATCCTTTAACTGCACGCGCAACCATTGCAAACCTTCATCGGCATCGAAACGCGTGTGCCAGCAGGCAATCCACGCAGACTCGACCAGTTACAAATGTAGCCGGTTTGCACGGCTACGCCGCCACATGGCTGGCGAAGGAGACAGACGCCCCACCATCACCACTAAAAAATGGAAAGCCTTATATGGACGACGTCATGAAAGCAATAAATGAGCTATACCCGCTAATTCCCCCCATTGCAGTTCTTCAACTCAGGAGTTTGGCAATGAAGCTCAGAACCTCACTGGCCGCACTCATGGTTGCGGCAAGCCTTTTCGGCTGCACCACTTCATCGACCCACGGCGTGAACGTCAACCTGGTCGCCACCCGGCAAAACGCCGGCCAGATCGGCACCGTCACCTTGACCGACTGGGACAAGAAAACCGGGCTCAGTTTCTTCATCAGCGGTGCTCCAATGGGGGTTACCCTGCCCCTGCGTCTTTACTCCTTCATCAATAATGGCAGCTGCGAGCAACCCGGGTCAGTCGCCTACGCGATGAACGACACCGTCAACACCGAACGCCAGCCCGTACGCGGCTGGTCTTTTACCAGAACCGCGCCTGTGCCGTTGCAAACCCTGGTTGACGGCAAGTATTCGGTGGTCGTGCGAACGGCTTCGACCGATGGCAACGTCGATATCTTTTGCGGGGATATCAAGGCAACAGAACCGGTGAAATAGCCGCGGCCGATTCAGGTCGGCTCACGCCCCGGTACCGCTCGTGCCACCGGTTGTCCGGTGCGAGCGGTGGCGTCGGGTGAACGGAACCGGGGCCGGCGGCAACAACCGGTAACAAGCCTGTCATTACTCACTGATAACGTCCAAGCGCTTTCCCGAACCGCATCCGCTCGATCTCTGATCGCCCGGTTCCCTGTACCAGGGCTTTGCCCATCCGCTCAAGGTGCCACTTCAGGTGTACGCAAGCACGACGCGCAAGCAAATCATCATCAGGTCCAACGACATGAGCTGCGACGACTTCGGCGCGTTGTTCTCGAGCCTGTTCGGCAACCTCTATTGCGACTCTCCGCCGCCGCCGAAAAACATCATCATCGGCGGGGTCTACGGCCGGCACGAAGGTGTCAGTTTTCGTCGCATGCACTATCGCGGTGACTTCACGGTGGCTTTTCCCGCCCCCCTTGATGAAATCACCTTTGTCATTCCCACCGCCGGGAAGATCATCTTCAACCACGTTACCGAGTCGGTCGGTTTCGCGCAGATCGGCCTGGCGATCGACAAAGCCGAGGTCCGCTCGGCGCGCTTTGTCGACAACCACGCACAGCACGGGATTTCGATCAGCCGCCAGCTGATTACCGAGCGCCTGTCGACGCTGCTGGGCAAACCTATCCTGCAAAAGGTCCATTTCGAACCTGTGGTGGACCTGAATGTGTCGGCCTTGCAGGGCATCCGGGCGTTGATTGAACTGGCCACAGGCACCGAGTTCGACCTGCTGATCAACACAGGTTCGCTGATGCCTTCGCGCCTTCGCGAAATGCTGGTCGATGCGGTACTGGAAGCCTGGCCGCACAACTTCACCGAAGCTCTTCAGCGCCCTTCCCCACTGATAGCGCCACGGCATGTGAAGCTGGCCGTCGAGTACATCCAGGAGCACCCCGACCACCTGGCCAGCGGCACCGAGCTGGCGCAATTGACCAACGTCAGCCTGCGCGCATTGCAGGAAGGTTTTCAGCGTTTCATGGGCACCTCGATCGTTGCCTATCAGCGCCAGGTCCGCCTGGAGCGCGCCTTTGCCGCGCTGTCCCAAGGGGTGTCGCCGTCGGTGACAGACGTGGCCTTGCAACTTGGCTTCAGCAATGTCGGCCGGTTTTGCCAGTATTTCCAGAGTGCCTACGGCATCAGCCCCGCAGACGTGAGAAAGGGCCTGCGAACGCGGCCGATAGCGACCAATTGAGACATTGTGGGAGCGAGCAAGCTCGCTCCCACAAATTGCCTTAACTGATCGTCAGAACAGATAACTGGCCTTCAGCCCGCCATTGAAGCCGTGGCTGTCGCCGCCGCCGCTGGCGCCGACTTCTGCCCCCACGCTCCACGGACCAAGGTTGGCCATGACGTTGACGCCACCGGTGAACTGGTCACGGTTGTCGAAGGCGGCTTGCTGTTCGATGTCCAGGCCCAGCAGTTGCCCTTCGCTGTCGACTTCATGGTCGCCCAACACATGCTCGTAGCCCACTTGCACCCCCGGCACCACTTGCCAGGCACCGAGGCCGACAGGTGCAAAGGATGCGTTGAGGTTGGCCACCGCGCTCTTGCGGGTCTCGTGGATGCCGTCGACATCCAGGGCCAGCTCGCTGCCTTTTTCCTGGAAGCCCGACAGGTTGACGTGGCTGATCCGCACGCCGAGGCTCGGCTCAAGGGTCACGCCGTTTACCGGTACACGGTAACCGAGCGCCAGGGTCGCGCCGGTGAGGTTGCCATGGCTGTCGCCCTTGGCCGTGCCCAGACCACCGCCCAATTCGCGCTTGCTCTCGTAATCGAGATAGCCGACGCTGGCATCGGCATCCACAAACAGGCCGCGCTCCAGGCCGTTCGGAGCAAAGCGTGCGCCGACGCTGAAGAAGGTCAGGTCGGTATCGGCCTCGCCACCTGCGCCACCGACATTGCCGCTGCTGTAGCCGAAGCCGGCATGGGCGCTGAGCTGTTCGGAAAAGCGCTGGGTCAGGCCGATCATCATGCCCTGGCTATGCTCGTTGCTGCTGGAGGCCTGGGACGAACCATCGGTGCCCAGATACCCCGCCAGAGCGGTGCTCCACAGGCGATATTGCCCGGCCTTGAGGTCGATGCCACTGGTGAACGGCGCGCTGGCCTGTTCGATCATCGCGCCCTGGCGCAGCAGATAGCTCGCGGCGTCGGCATGCACCTGACCGCCGACGGTGGACTCGACGCCCCCGAGGCTGCGGGCATCGATGGCCGACTGCAGGTAGTAGTTGTAGGCGCTGTAGGTGCCCGACAGGTTGCTGTTCTGCAGTTGTTGCAACAACTGCGCGCCGGCCGCGGCGTTGCCGGCCAGGTCCGCTGCGCCAGGCAGGCTGTTGTAGAACACCATCTTGCCGCGCAGCACGTAGATGGTTTCCTGGGACAGGCCGAGGCCTTCCTTGAGGTAGTTGTCCATCGTGCCGTATTGCGCGGTCACCTGGTCCAGGCCGGCTTGCAGGTAACTGGCCTCCACACCGATCAGCGGCCCATAGATGGTCGCCAGGCTCGGAGGCAACGCCGCCAGGGTCGCCTTGATGCGCGCGGCGGTGTAGTCGTTGGTCGCCAGGTAGTTGCTCATGATGGTGGCATCGTCGACCCCGGCGATGCTTTGCAGCACGGCGGCGGTCCAGCCCGTGCGGTCCTTGCCGGCGGTGCAGTGGAACAGCGCGGCGCCATCGACCGTGGCCAGCTCATTGAACAGCTGGTTGAACTCGCTGCGCATCCCCGGGTTCCGGACGAAATCACGGTTGGTGTCCTGCATCATGGCGGTGGCTTCGGCGGCACTGTGGAACGCAATGTTGGTGACGTTCGCACCCGACGTGGAGCCGCCGATGATGTCGATGTTGGTGTACGTCGCTCCCGTGAGCATCTTGTCGGGCGTGGCGGCGATCTCGCTGGGCGTGCGCAGGTCGTAGACCGCCTTGATGCCCAGGCCGTTGAGGGTCGCCAGATCCGCCGCCGACGGCGTCAGCGCGTTGGAGCGGTAAAACACCCCGCCACGCATCGTACCGTCATTGGCCGTGGTGTACGCGGTGGTGAGACCGGCGACATCGCGGAAGTTGTCGATGCTCTTCAGGCGCGGGGTGTTGAGGGGGACTGTCTCGGCAGCTTGGGCGGCAGCGATGGACAGGCTCAAAACAGACAGCGAACACACAAGTCGTTGGAACACAGTGCAGCCTCATTGAAATCGCGTTGGGCTGACTAATATCTACATTGAAATGGCGCTGAACATGACAAATCGCCTGCAAACGCAAATCACTGCGCGATGTGTCCAGGTGGCTCGTTTTCTGTCCGTGTAATGCCCATTGTGCTGGCGGAAAACGAGATGCGCGGTGGTCGCCGATCAATTTCCAGGCATAAAAAACCCGCCTTGCAGCGTAATGCTGTTCACTTAAGGACGAACACTGTATCTGTGGCGAGGGAGCTTGCTCCCGCTTGAGTGCGCGGCACTCACAAAAAATGGCATTGTTGTCACATTTTTGGGGCCGCTACGCAGCCCAGCGGGAGCAAGCTCCCTCGCCACAAAAGTAGGTGTGCCTGAAGCACCGCGCTTAAGTGAACAGCATTACGCCTTGCAGCGGGTTTTTTGCTTTTCTAGAAACTGATCCGTCGCCGCGAACTCAATGGGTTTTTTTCGAGGTCGACAGCCCTGCTTTGCTCAAGCCTTTGGTGTTGTGCTCACCCGGCGTCGAGGCCGAAATAGCCCTGGCCTTGGAGATGCCGCGAGTATCCTTGGAATGGGCGATGCCTGAGGTCGTGGTGCCATGACCGTTGTCATCGTTGCGCTCACTACCGTAGTGGTTCCCGCTCAGGCCATGGTCGCGCACGGATTTGCCGGCATGGTCGCTGTCCAGCCCGTTGCCGCGGCCGTTACTGCCGGAGTGGCCTGTACCGGCGTGTCCGCCACCCATGCCGCCGCCGTGGCCTGCGCCGTTTCCACCGCCATTACCGCCACCATTTCCGCCGCCATTACCAC
>NZ_JAGYGI010000052.1:0-17975 GCF_019947365.1 Pseudomonas sp. GL-R-26
GACCATAGAGCGTTGGAACCACCTGATCCCATCCCGAACTCAGCAGTGAAACGATGCATCGCCGATGGTAGTGTGGGGTTTCCCCATGTGAGAGTAGGTCATCGTCAAGATTAAATTCCGAAACCCCTATCTGCGTACGCAGGTAGGGGTTTTGTTTTTGTCCGCGGGAAAGCGAAATTACTGCCCCAACCGCTCCAGTGTGTGCTCCAGCGGTTCCAGCGACACACAGATAAAACCATCAAGCGGACGATTGAGTTCCTCTACCAGCAGGATGGTTGCCCCCGTCGACAGGGCACACATCAGTAATACGGCGACAATGGTGCCGTTGCATGGTGCAAACAGCCCGAACGAACCGAAGATAATCCCCAGCCACGTCACCAGGATCACCAGCATCACCGGTGGAATCGATTGATTGGCCTGCAGCAGGGTCAGCCAGCGGGTGGCAAACACGGTGTCCATGTCTTGCAATGCCTTGGCTTTGAGCGAGCGCTGATCATCGTTGCCGGGCGTCAGTGATTCGACCTGGCGTTGCAGGCCTTCGGAGCGACGGATCATTTCGGGGCTATCGAGTTTTGCAATCTGCTGGTGATCGCGGGAAGCGAGCACCTGGGTGACTTCGGCGTAGTTGTGCTTGAGCTCGGTGCGGATGCCCTGGGTGTCGGTGCCGTAGCGGGCCAGCAAGCGGTCGAATTGAACCACTTTCGCCGCCGCGCCCTCCAGTTCGGCATTGGCCGTATCGAATGTGCCTTTGGCAGAGGAAACCAGCAGGCCGAGGACCAGCGCCGACATCGTTGCGATGAGGCCGGTGGCCAGCTTCACCACGGTCACGGAGTCGTCGCTCAGGTGATGGCTCGGTAATCGCTCTCTTACGTACGAGCCTAGTAGTGCGCTGGCGGACAGGCAGGCGAAAACGATGAGGGCGATCACCACGTCATTCAAATTCAACCTCCGTTGACGCTGTCTTCCGTGGGGGAGATATCTACTGGTACTTGATCACGATGCCTTTGAGTTTGCGCCCCTCTATGGCCCTCACGTCGCGAGCCCACAGCGGCCCGTTGGCATAGGCACCCACCGCCTGAATATGGTCATAGACCACCACCACCGCGTCGCCACCGAGTTTGGCGGATTCTTCCCGCAGCTTCTGTTCGACTTCGGTAATCGGCGGGGCAGGGTCGACGCTGGCGTCGATCAACACTTCACCCAGACGTACATGCGGACGCACAGGCTCCGAACGCAGCACGACAACCTCGTCCGGCGATGTCGGCGCCGGATGTTCTACGCCGACATAGGCGGTGGTCTGTGCATCGACAGTGGCGCAACCATTGAGGGTCAGCAGGCTGGTGATCAGTCCACCGGCCAGAAACAAGCATTTGAAACGGGTGGACCGAGACTGGTCGTGGGCCGGCATAGTGGGTTTGCTCCTCTGGTTCGCTGCTATCCATGTGGCTAGTTGACGGTAGCAGACAGGCCGGGAGTTGCCAGAACGCCCAACCTTTTCAGGTTGGGCTTTTTTGTGCCTTGAAGACTGTCGATCAACTAAGGCTTTTCACTGATCTTTTTCGCAGTTGACCATCCACGACACACCAAAACGGTCGACCAGCATGCCGAAGCGCGCCGCCCAGAACGTGGTTTCAAGTGGCATTTGCACAGTGCCACCGCCTGCAAGTGCATTGAAGACCCGCTCGGCCTCGGCAATGCTGTCGACGTTGAGTGAAATCGAACAGGCACTCATTTTATCCACGGGGCGATCCGGTGTGGTGTCCGACCCCATGATCGCCTGATCGCCCACGATCAGACGGGTATGAATGATCAGGTTGTGCAGATCCTTGGGGCAATGCTCAGCGGCCGGCGTTTCGCCGAAGGTCAACATGGCTTCGATCTTGCCTTGCAGGGACTGCGCGTAGAACGTGAAGGCAGCTTTGCAGTCACCGTTGAAGATAAGGTAGGGATTGATTTTCATGGTCGGCTCCAGGTGCTCGAGTACATACATCGGTTTGGACGCCGGTTTTTTCGGCGAATTCCGATTGTGTCGAGCCGACAAGCAAAGCGCTAAATCTTTGTCGGTGCTTGTGTTTCTTTAGATGTTTTTTCGATAGGACGCGCGAGGCTTATTGCTTCCGGCGCACGCCGCGGCGCCAGCACGCGTTCGATGGCGCCGCTGACCATGCTCTCCAGCAGTTCATCACGTTCCTGCTCGTCCAGCACATGTGGCGTGAACCAGCTGGGAGCGCTGTTGAGCAGGGCGCCAATGGCATGCCCGGCGGCCAGCAAGCCTTGCTCGCTGAAACGCGACTTTGCGCCCAGCATCCTCAGCAACGCGCGCTCGTACTGCTCGCGCAATTGCCTGACCCGAGCCTGTTGCTCTTCGTTCAGGCAACCGCTGTCGCGCTCCACCAGGCGGAAATGCCAGGGCATCTCCCGATGCAGGTTCAGATGGGCGCGGATCAGGCTGTTGAGTTTGTCGCGCTTGCCCGGAGCTTTTTGCTGGATACGCCCCAGGGTGGCCAGCAGCTCCTCGTAAAACTCCTCGATCAGATCGAGCAGCAGATGCTGTTTGCTGGGGTAATGGTGATACAGCGAGCCTGGGGAGAGCCCCAGGCACGTCGCGAGCTCACGCATGCCGACCTGGCCGAACCCCTTGCAGGCAAACAGCTCCAGGACCTTGTCCCGGTACTCGGCAAAGCGCGAGCAACGCTCAGGCATAGGCATGGAAGCCGCGCCCCGTTTTGCGTCCCAGGTAACCGGCGGCGACCATTTCCTTGAGCAACGGCGCCGGGCGATATTTGCTGTCGTTGAAACCGTCATAGAAGGCTTCGAGGATCGACAACAGGGTGTCCAGGCCAATCAGGTCCGCCAGGGCCAACGGGCCGATAGGCTGATTGCAGCCCAGGCGCATGCCGGCGTCGATGTCTTCGGCGCTGGCCAGGCCTTCCTGGAACACCAGGATCGCTTCGTTGATCATCGGCACCAGGATCCGGTTGACCACGAAACCTGGACGGTTACCCGCGGTAATCGCGGTTTTACCGAGGGTGGTGGCCATGTCCAGCGCCAGTTGGTGGGTCGCATCACTGGTTTGCAGGCCGCGGATGACTTCGATCAGGCCCATCACCGGCACCGGGTTGAAGAAATGCAGGCCGATGAAGCGCTCAGGCTGGCTGACACTGGCGGCGAGCTGGGTGATCGACAGCGACGAGGTATTGGAGGCAATGACGCATTCGTTGCTGACCTGCGCGGCGATCTGTTGCAGCACACGCAGTTTCAGGTCGAGATTTTCAGTGGCCGCTTCGATGACCAATTGCGCGTCACCCAGGACGCTGTAATCGGTGCTGGTGCGGATTTTGGCGAGGGTCGCCTGTTTCTGCTCTGGCGTCAGGGTTTGCTTGGCGATCTGCCGGTCAAGGTTCTTGCTGACCGTTGCGACGGCTTTTTGCAAAGCGCTTTCGGAAATGTCGAGCAAGGTCACGTTGAAACCGGCCATGGCGCAGACTTGTGCGATGCCGTTGCCCATGGTGCCCGCACCGATCACCCCGATGTTTTGCAGTTTCATCTTCCCATCCTTCGATCAAACCCTGCGATACCTTGGCCGCGACGGCGGCCGAAGGCGTACTATTGCCGCGAGTCTAGAGCCGGCAGGGCGGTTGTCCTATGCCAAAACTGTTCAACGGCTCTGATGTTTTTTGCCATTCGGGTGATGAGAGAGAAGCGAACCAATGCGGGAAAAGGACTCGGTTGCCGCCTATTTCGTGCAGGCAATGATCCATGGGCTGAGGGATGATCCGCAGCGCGTGACGGCCGTGCTCGAACAGGCGGGCATTGATCCGGTGGTCATGCACCAACCCACGGCGCGGGTGCCGGCCAGTGCGTTTGCGGCGTTGTGGCTGATCCAGATCCGTGAGCTCGACGATGAGTTTTTCGGGCTCGACTCCCATGGCATGCCGCCGGGCAGTTTCGCCCTGATTTGCCGCGCCTTGATTCAGGAGCCCGATCTGCACAAGGCCATGCGTCAGTGCCTGGCCAACTTCGGCTTGTTCCTGCGCGACTTTCGCGGCTCGTTGGCCGTGCGTGGCAAGCGTGCGGTGATCAGCCTGGAAACCCGGTCGACGGACAACGATGCCAGCCGGTTTGGTGAAGAAACCTTCCTGGTATTGATGATCAGTCTGCTGTGCTGGCTGGGCGGGCGGCGCATTCCCATTGACCGCGCGGACTTCCGCCATTCGCGCCTGTCGCTGGGTGACGACCGCCTGCTCTGGGGCCCCAACCTGACCTTTGGTGCCGAGCGCACCGAAATTGAATTTGCCAGCCACTACTTGCGCCTGCCCGTGGTTCAGGATCTGGCGTCGCTGAAAGTGTTCCTGCGTACCGCGCCGCAATGGCTGGTGATCCGCTTCCGTAACCAGCACGGTTTGGCATCCCAGGTTCACCAGCGCTTGCGCGGCAGTCATTACAGTGAGTGGCCGACGTTGCAGGCCTTCGCCCTGGAACAGCACCTGAGCCCCAGCACCTTCCGCCGCAAACTGGAGCGTGAGGGCTGTGCCTATCAGGAGATCAAGGACGAAGTACGCCGCGGCGTGGCCTTTGAGCAACTGCGTCAGAGCGATGCGAGCATCAGCGATATCGCCGAGCAACTGGGCTTCCAGGAACCCAGCGCCTTCCATCGGGCGTTCAAGAAGTGGACCGGGGAAAGCCCCGGGCGCTATCGGGCCCGATATCAGGGGGAGCAGGGCGCAGAGGTCGCCACCCTTCAGGCATCCTGCGAGCCCTGAGCCATCAACTATCCACCCGCAGAACAATCTTGCCGATGTGATCCCCCGCTTCCATCCGGGCATGGGCCTGCGCCGCCTTCGTGAACGGGTAAATCCGGTCGATCATCGGCAGGCAGCGTCCGGCGCTCAGCACTGGCCATACGTGCTCGTGCAACTGGCGGGCAATGGCGGCTTTTTCTTCCCGGGTCCGAGAGCGCAACAGGGAGCCGGTGACGACGGCACGTTTGGCCATGATCGCCAGCAAATCGACATCCCTGGCATGGGCGCCACCGAGGAAGCCGAGCATCACCAGGCGACCGTCCATGGCCAGGGCGGCCACATTGTTGTTGAGGTACGAGCCGCCCATGATGTCGAGAATCACGTTGACGCCCTGGCCAGCGGTTTTTTCCGCGATGACCTGCACAAAATCCTGATCGCGATAGTTGATCGCCTCGGCGCCCAATTCGCGGATCGCCGTGCATTTTTCGTCGCTGCCGGCGGTGGCGAACGCTTCGATGCCGAGTTCGCGGCATAACATCAACGCGGTGGTGCCGATGCCGCTGGTGCCGCCGTGGATCAAGGCACGCTGCCCCTGGCGGGCAGCGCCAAGGCCGAACAGGTTGGCCCAGACCGTGAAGAAGGTTTCCGGTAGGGCCGCCGCCTGCACCCAGTCCATGCCTTCGGGAACCGGCAGGGCCTGACTGGCCGGGACCACGCAGTATTGCGCATACCCGCCGCCATTGGTCAGGGCGCAAACCTTGTCGCCCAGCGCAAATTCGCTGACGCCCGCGCCAATCGCCACCACTTCGCCGGCCACTTCCAGCCCCGGGTTCGGGTTCATGCCGGGCTTCATCGGGTACTGGCCCGCCCGCTGAAGCGCGTCGGGGCGATTGACCCCGGCGGCGTGCACGCGGATCAGAATCTCGCCGGTCCCGGCAACGGGCACAGGCACCTGGCGCGGTTGCAGGACTTCAGGGCCACCGGGTTCGGTGATTTCGATCAGGGTCATTGTCTGCGGGAGTGTCATTTCAAATACCTGTATTGAGCGTTAAGGATTCGGTCGAACGACTGAGCAGTCGACTGCCCAGTTCCAGCAACAGCGCTACAACGATGGCGCCGGCGGCAATCACGAACATCAAGGCATGATGGCCGCCACTGGCGTTGAACAGCGCCGAGTAAGCGAACCCCGAGAGCGCCTGGAAAGTAGCGAACGACACGGTCGCGCGACTCCAGGCAACCTGTTGCTGATGATGCCCAGGGATCAGCTCATGCACCCGCGCCAACGCCAGCGGCACGATGCCTGGGGGGAAGGAGCCGAGGATCACCGCCAGTAAAGCCAGCGCCACGAACGAACTGCTGATCGATAAAAGGCCGACTGCCAGCGCTTGCAGCACCAGCACGATGCGGATCCCCGTTTTCGCGTCCAGATGGTCGGCCAGAAAGCCGTAGCTCACCGGCCCGACAATCGCGCCCAGGCCATACATCACCCAGACCAGCGCGCCGACATGTGCCCCGGCATTGAGCCCACGGGCGACGTAATCCACCAGGAATACCATGGCCGGCACCAACCCGGCCGCCATGAACGCGTATTGGGCGAACAGCAGGTAAACGTTCGGGTCGGTGGGGGACGACGATGCATTCGACGGCGTTGCGGTAGCCGGGTGCGCAGTTGTCGGCCAGCCAAACCAACTGGCGGCCGTGAGGATCAGGGCCAGCAAGCCCAGACCGAACCAGGTTTGCTGCAAGCCGAGGCTCAGTAGCGGCGGCACGATCGTCCCAGATCCGGCGATGCCCAGGCCGATACCCAGGAATATCGCGCCGCTGGCCAGGCCTTTGCGGGCCGCCGGGACCTGGGGCAATACGGTGGCCGCCACCAACACCATGATCGCGCCACCGGCAATCCCCGACAGCAGGCGCCAGCCGAAGAACCAGCTCACCGACAACGGAAAGCCACAGGCGAAAAACGCCAGGGTCACCGCCAGCATCATCAGGCGCAAGACGGTCTTGTTCGAGGTCCGGCGTGCCAGCGGATGGCCGGTCAGTGCACCGATCAGGTATCCCACCAGATTAGCGGCGCCGAGGTACACCACGTCACTGGCGGAAAACCAGTGGGCCTGGATCAGCGAGGGAATCAGCGGCGTGTAGGCGAAGCGCGCCAGGCCGATGCTGACCAGGCTGGCGCAAAGGCCGGCGAAGATCGGCAGCCAGATCGCGCCGGGCGCCGGGGTAAGGGGAGGCGATGAACTGTGCATGTGCATTGTCCTGTAGGGTCACTCAGGCCTTCAGCATATCGAGGTTTTACGAAGCATTAATGCAGCGAATACGCGCTATGCTGATGCGTAATTGCATCATCAGGAGAGCGTGATGAATTGGGATGACGCCCGGGTATTTCTCGCGGTTTGCCGGGAATCGACGTTGCGCGGGGCGGCGCGGGTGTTGGGAGTAGACCAGGCCACGGTCGGCAGGCGCATCACGGCACTGGAAAAGTCCTTGAGTGCGACCTTGTTCCTGCGCACTTCCGAAGGTTATGCGCTGACGGCTGTCGGCGAAGCGGCACTCAAGGCCGTGGAGAAAATGGAGCATTCGGCGCTGGAACTGGAACGCCAGATCCAGGGCCTGGACGATCGCTTGACCGGCACGGTTCGCGTCAGCACCACCGACTCCCTGGCGATTGATTTCCTGATCCCGGCGATTGCCCGCCTGCATCGGCAACACCCGGATGTACGGGTGCAACTGGACGCCACCACGCAGATCCTCAGCCTGGCAAAACGCGAAGCGGACATCGCCGTACGCAACACCCGACCGGAGAACCCTGACCTCATCGCCCGGCGTATCGCCCGTTGGCCGGTGGGGTTGTTTGCCTCGCAAGCCTATGTCGATGCCCACGGCGTGCCGGAGCCGGGCTCGGCGTTCGCCGGGCATGACCTGGTGGTGTATCAGCCGCATTTGCAGAGCAACAAGGACATGACGCTGGTCTCGGAACCGGTGGCCCGCGGGCGGGTTGTCGCGAGCCTCAGTTCCAGCCTGCTGGTGCGTCGGTCGATTGCGGCGGGGATCGGAGTTGGGGAGATTCCGGTGTACATCGGGGAGAAGGAGGGGCTGGTCAGGCTGTGGCCGGAGCGCTCGCGGCCGATGCCTTATGACATCTGGCTGGTGACCCATGCGGACCTGCGGCATACGGCCAGGGTCCGGGCGGTGATCGATGAGATTGTCGCGGGGTTCGCCGGGACCGGCGAGTAATTCCAGGTGGCACAAATCCTGTGGTAGCGAGCTTGCTCGCGATGGCGGAGTGTCAGACGACATCACTGTTGAATGACACAACGCATCGCGAGCAGGCTCGCTCCTACAGGGTTTTGTCATGGCATTTCCGGCAGTTCCTGTGGACGCAGGTCAAAGACCAGCACTTCAGCATCCACGCCATTGCTCAAGGTCAGCACCTGTTCATCACGAACCCGCACACCGTCGCCTTCCTGCAACAACGCACCGTTGAGTTCGACGCTGCCCCGGGCTACGTGCACATAGGCGTAGCGGTTGGCGGCCAGCTCCAGGGTGGCGCTTTCCTTGCCGTCGATCAGGCCGGCATACACCCGTGCATCCTGACGCACCTTGAGCGAACCCTTGGCGCCGTCCGGCGAAATGATCAGCTGCAGGCGCCCGCGTTTCTTCTGGGTGCTGAAATGCTCTTGCTGATAGCGCGGTTTAGCGCCGCTGACGTCGGGCACGATCCAGATCTGCAGAAAGTGCACCGGCCGGGTGCTCGAGTGGTTGAACTCACTGTGGGCCACGCCGCTGCCTGCGCTCATCAGTTGCACGTCGCCGGGGCGGATCACCGAACCGGTGCCCAGGGTGTCTTTGTGTTCCAGGGCGCCTTCAAGCACATAGGAGAAAATTTCCATGTCGCGGTGCGGGTGCTGGCCGAAGCCTTTACCGGCTGCGACGCGGTCGTCGTTGATCACCAACAGATCGGAAAAACCCTGCTCTTTCGGATTGCGATAGTTGGCGAAGGAAAAGGTATGGAATGACTTCAACCAGCCGTGATTGGCCAGGCCACGATCCGAGGCTTTGCGAAGAGTCAGCATTATGAAATCTCCTGTGGGGACGTGAATTCGTCCGAGTGAGGAGAAGGTTAATGGTTACTGGTTGATGCAATAAGTAGATGAAAATTGAAATACTGTCCTGTTTGGATTGACAGTTGTTTGTGGAATGAGTCGCCGATGTTTGAGGCATAATTCGCCATAATTTGTGGCAATAAAACCTGTGGGAGCGGGCTTCAATGTCGGTCAATGCTTCCTGATTTGAGCTCAGTGGACTCCAACCCATGAAAACCGTGGCAATGGTGCTGTTTCCCGACTTTCTCCTGCTCGACATGGCCGGGCCCATGGAAGTGTTTTCCATCGCCAATCGTTATCTGAAACCCGACGATCACTATGTGCTGTCGACCATCGGCACCGAGCACGGCGCACTGCGGGCGTCCAACGGGGTGAGCGTGCACGCCGACCGGCACATCGACCAGGTCTGCGAAGGTTTTGATCTGCTGCTGGTGCCCGGTGGGCCCGGTGCCTACAACGAAAAGCATCCGCCGTTGCTCGACTGGCTCAGGCACAACGTCAGCCGGTCCGCCGGTTACGGCTCGATCTGCACCGGGGCGTTCGTGTTGGGACATGCCGGTTTGCTCGACGGCTATCGCGTCACCACCCACTGGCACTACACCGAGCGGCTGATCAAGGGCTTTCCGAAGGCGACCGTCGAGACCGATCAGATCTTCGTCCAGGACCGCAACCTGATCACTTCCGGTGGCGTCACCGCCGGGATTGACCTGGCCTTGTCGGTGGTGGCCCGGGACCATGGCAAGAAAGTCGCCCAGGACGTGGCCAAGGTGCTGCTGGTGGTGATGAAACGCCAGGGTGGGCAGGCGCAGTTCAGCCCGTTGATGGCGGCGGTGGCCCCTCACGAAACGGCGATTACCCGGGTGCAGGACCATGTGCTTGAACATCTCGATGAAACCTACAGCATCGAGCGCATGGCCGGTCTGGCCAACATGAGCCCGCGTCATTTCGCCAGGGTGTTCGCCCGGGAAGTGAGCATGACGCCGATGGAGTTTTTGCAAAGCGCGCGTATCGATTGCGCCAGGAACCAGCTGGAAACCACCGAGTTGCCGCTCAAGACCGTGGCCTTCAAAAGTGGCTTCGGCAGCGTGCGGCACATGCGTTTTCTGTTCAGTGAAAAGCTTGGCCTGACCCCGACCCAATACCGCGAGCAGTTCAGCTAGCGCGCATGTCCGTCATGCGCACCGCAATGGCCGTGACGCTCCCCCCGTGGCAGTTGTACCGTCACCGAGGCCTGCCAAGATACCGCTGAACTCATTGCAAGGACGGTGCGGAGCCTGGGCTGGAAGCCAGGCTTGCAGCGAGTGACAGCGTATGAACAGTCTCAGAGATTTGAACAGCGAAGCGGTGCTGCAATTCGGACCCTACGCTTTCCACCTCAGTCAGCGACTGGTGCTGGAGGGCGATCGACCGCTGCGCCTGGGCGGCCGCGCCCTTGATGTGTTGCAGGTGCTGGTCGAACACGCCGGCTCGGTGGTCAGCAAGGAGGAGTTGATTGCGCAGGTCTGGCCGCGCTCCGTGGTCGAAGAGATCAACCTGCGGGTACACATTGCCGCCCTGCGCCGAGCTTTGGGCGACGGCCAGAACGGCCAGTGCTACATCGTCAACATTCCCCAGCGCGGCTACAGTTTTGTCGCCCCGGTACAGCATTCGCCGCAGCCCGTAGCGTTCCCGAGCGAGACCGTAAAAAAGCCCCTGCACAACTTGCCGGCACGGCTCACGCCGATCACCGGGCGCGATGCGATTGTCGGCAGCCTGGTGCGGCAACTGCCGGTGCGCCGATTCATGACCCTGGTCGGCCCGTGCGGGATCGGCAAGACCACCGTGGCGCTGCGCGTGGCCGAACTGTTGTTGCAGCACTATCGGCACGGCGTGTGGCTGGTGGACCTGGCGCCGATCGACGACCCGGCGCAAGTGACCGATCACCTCACACGAACCCTTGGGCTGGAGGTCGGCACCACGTTGGAGGCGCTGGCGCAGCGGCATGCCTTGTTGGTCCTGGACAACTGCGAACACCTGCTCGAACGCTGTCAGACGTTGATCGAAACGCTGCTGGCTTCGCTGCCCCGTCTGTCGATCCTCGCCACCAGCCGCGAGCCGCTCAAGGCCGCGGGCGAAACCGTATTGCCTCTGCCACCGCTGGCGGTGCCGCCAACGTCAGCGCTACGCAGTGTTGCCGAGGTCATGGGCTATTCGGCGGTGCAGTTGTTCGTCAGCCGTGCCCGGACCCGTCAGCAAGGGTTCACCCTGCGCGAACAAGACCTCAAGACCGTACGGGAAATCTGCCGACGCCTCGACGGCCTGCCGCTGGCGATTGAACTGGCAGCGGCGCAAATCGATGCGCTGGCGCTGGTGGGGTTGCAGGCGCAACTCGATAACTGTTTTCAGTTGCTGTCCCAGGGCCGCCGCACGGCCGTGCCCCGGCACCAGACGCTCAAGGCTGCGCTGGACTGGAGCTACGAACGTTTGACTGCCGTGGAGCAAACCGTGTTGCAGCGCCTGGCGGTGTTCAAGATGGCCTTTACCCAGAACGCAGCGATTGGCGTGATCAGCGGCGACGCGTTGCCGGTCGCCGAGCTGATCGAGGTGCTGGACAACCTCACACTCAAGTCATTGCTGTCCCAGGAGCAGGGCGGCGGTGTGACCCGCTACCGCTTCCTCAACACCACCCGCACCTACGCCCTGGAAAAACTCGAACTCAGTGGTGAGCTGCGAGCCCTTGAAATGCGTTATGCCGGTTACGTCAGTCAAATGCGCCGGCCTTCAGGCGGGCAGGTGGCATTGCAACTCGTCGAGTAGCTGGCGAACGGTCATCAAGTCGGGCGTGGCGAAACCTTCGGTGTAGCGCTGGTAGATTGGGGCCAGCAATTGATGCGCCCGTTGGGGATCGCCCTGACGCTGCCACAACTGCGCCAGTGAGGTGGCGCTGCGCAGCTCCCAGGCCAGGGCACCCTGGGTCTTTGCCACGTTGAGTGCCTTGAGCAATACCGTTTCGGCCGTTGCGGCTTTTACCGGGCAATCCGTTGCCAGCAACGTCCTGGCCCCGGCCCGCAGAATCTCTGCCGTGCTCCAGTCCGACGCACCGCTTTGCGCACGCTCGAGCAAATCATCGTCGACACAGGTTGAATCCAGCGTGACCATGATGTCCTTGATCAAACCGACACGTTGGCGGCCGGTTGGCCGAACATCGGTGCCGCCGATCACCTGCGCGTAGTGTTGCGCCCAGTGATAGAACAGCAGCACCGAGTGCTTCTGCGCCTGTTGCAGCAGCAGGCGCAGGAGTTCGCGGGCGCTGCGGGTATCGCCGTTGTAGTGGGCGATCAGGCAGCCGGCGAGCGCCAGGGTGTAGCAGATCGACGTGCCGTGGTTGATCTGCAGCGCGATGTCCAGCGCCTGCCGGGCTGTGCGCCAGGCTTGTTCCGGTTGGCCTTGCAGCCATAGGATGCGCGCGTGGATGGTCAGCGCCGCGACGCTCTGGTCGTATTGCACGCCGAAGCCATGGGTGAAACGGTTGAGATGACCACTGTGGGCCATGCGTTGCAGCACCTGTTCGGCATGCTCCCCAGCCTGTCGCTGGTTGCCGGAGAAGTGCAGGGCGAGCACCCGCAATCGATGCATGCTCAGGGACATCAGGGCGTCGTCATGCAGCCCCAGTCGATCGAATTGCCGGCTCTGTTCCAGGGCCATCTGGTAATGGCCGCAGCTGAGATTGACTGCCAGGTGCCCGGAAATCGCCCGCAACTGACCGGCCACATCGTTGAGTCGGATGGCCAGGGCTCTGGCGCTGACAAAAGCGCCAATGGTTTCGGTGCTGGCGCCTTGAGCGTGGTAACAGGCACTGCCCAGGGCCAGCTTGAGGGCTATCTGCAAGCGCGGGCAAGGTTCGGCAGACTGCTCGAGCAAGGCCAGCGCCTTGCGCACATAACCGCCGTGCTCCTTGAGCAGTGACAACTCCTGCCACAGGGGCGTGGACGTCGCGGCCAGGCGTATCGCCAGTGCCTGCGGCCCTTGCGCGTGCAAACCCCAATCGAGGGCCGCACGGACGTCCTCCAGGGCCCTGCCATAGCGCTCGAGCCACAGGGCGGTCGAGGTTTTCTCCCAGTCGTCCTGCGCCTGTTGCATCAACGCCAGGCAACGCTCGGCATGCCGCTGCCGAGTGCCGGGCAGGTCGGTGGTTTGCGCGAGTTTTTCCTGGGCGTAGCTGCGGGTGGTGTCGAGCAGGCGGTAGTAAACATCCTCGTCGCCCACCTCCACGTTGAGCAAGGACTTGGCGACCAGTTGGGTGATCGAGCCGAACACTTCGCGGGGTTCGATGTGCTCGCCGACTATCACCGCCGATGCCGACTCCAGGGTGAAGCTGCCGCGAAACACACTCAGTCGGCGCAGGCAGGTCTTTTCGCAGGCGTTGAGCAGCTCGAAGCTCCAGTCCAGTGTCGCGCGCAGGGTCTGATGGCGTGGCAGGGGCGCCTGGCAAGGCTGGGTCAACACCCGAAAGCTGCTTTGCAGTTGCGCCAGCAAGCCGGGTAATCCGAAGCTGCCCACTTGCGCCGCCGCCAGTTCGATGGCAAGCGGAATACCGTCCAATCGGTGGCAGATATCGATCAACAGCGGCAGCTCATCGTCCGTCAGTTCAAAGCTGTCATGGCTGGCCATGGCCCGCTCTACGAACAGTTGCAAGGCGGAAAAGGTCATGGCCTGGGCGCGGTCGAGGATGGCGATGGGCGGCGGGCAGTCGAGTGACTCCAGACGCTGGACGAATTCCCCTTCGGCCCGCAGGCTCTCGCGGCTGGTGGCGAGAATATGCACGTGCGGCGCACTGCGCAGAATGTTTTCGCAGAGCTGGGCGATGGCGTCGACCAGGTGTTCGCAGTTGTCGATGACCAACAGCATTTGCCTGTCGCGCAGACAGTCGGCAAGACCGCTCAGGGGCTGGTCGTCGTGCAGGGCCAGTTCGAGCAATGTCGCCAGGTGACCGTCGATCATCAGCGGGCAGTTGATCGGGGCCAGGTCCAGCAGGTGAATGCCGTCCCGGTAGCGACCGATCATTTGCTCGGCGACCCGCAAGGCCACGGTGGTCTTGCCGATGCCGCCGGGGCCGACGAGGGTGATGAAGCGCTGGCGGGGCAGTTGCTCCATCAGGTTGTCGACCAGCGTCTGCCGGCCGATCATGCGCGTGCGGCGCACCGGCAGGTTATGTCGGCTCGGTGCGCAAGCCACGGGCGCTGGCGGTTGCTCGGCCTGCTCCAGTGAGTGCGGTGCGACGAAGCTGTACCCGCGCTGGGCCACGGTGACGATGTAGCGCTGGCCGGCCTGACCGTCGCCGAGCGCCTTGCGCAACGCGGCCATGTGCACCCGCAGGTTGATGTCTTCGACCACGCTGTTGGGCCAGACCCGGGCGATCAATTGCTGCTTGCTGACCACGTTGCCGGCGTGCTCAAGCAGGATCAACAGGATGTCCATGGCGCGCCGGCCCAGGCGCAAAGGCTGGTCGGCCTCCATCACCAGGCGTTGGCCGGGGTAGACCCGGTAAGGGCCGAAATGCACAGCCTGTTCGGGGGAAAGGGTCAACGAGTCGCTCCTGCTGCATCCGTCTAGTACGCGGTTTTCGAGCATATTCCTCAGGTTTTTTACAGAGCGCAATGCGCCACCCGGGTGACTGAAGGGGCAGGCATTGACTCTAGCGTATCGGCCAGTGGCTGTCGGTCCCGAAAACATGGGGTGCGACAGATGGGCAGGACATGCCGGGGCTTTTTGCGCGCCAAGGAAAATTAACAACGTTTAACTCGTCCTGCGTCCGGTCTGCGCCAAAACTCTCTTCCTGTAGGAGCGAGCTTGCTCGCGATGGAGTATCAGTCGACACCAATGCTGTTGACACACCATCGTCGGAACGCCGCCCGGAGCAAGCTCGCTCCTACAAATGGATTCCCATCCATCGCAAGGACAGAGCAATGAGCAATGTGGTGGTTGTCTATCACAGTGGCTACGGGCACACCCGGGTCATGGCCGAAGCCGTGGCCGCGGGTGTGGAACGGCACTTGGGCAGCACCTGCCAGTTGATCCCGGTCGAGGATGTGGACGAGCACTGGGCGCGGCTGCACCGCGCCGACGCCATCATCTTCGGCGCGCCGACCTACATGGGCAGTGCCTCGGCGGCCTTCAAGGCGTTCATGGAGGCCACGGCGGCGTTCTACCTGGCCCAGCCCTGGCGCGACAAACTCGCGGCGGGCTTCACCAATTCCGGCAGCCTGTGCGGCGACAAACTCGCGGCGGGCTTCACCAATTCCGGCAGCCTGTGCGGCGACAAGCTAAACACCCTGCTGCAGATGGCGGTGTTCGCCGCCCAGCACTCGATGATCTGGGTCGGCCTCGACCTGCTGCCGGCACGCTCCAGCACCGGCGCATTCAACGGCCAACTCAACCGCCTGGGCAGCTCGCTGGGCGCCATGGCCCAGTCGAATGTCGAGCAATCCCCCGACGATGCGCCACCCCCGGAGGATCGCTGCACCGCGGCGCACCTGGGCGAGCGGGTGGCGCGCCTGGCCGATCGCATGAACCCGTTACCGGTTTGATTCACCCCAACACTCGTTAAGGAGGCATTACCCATGAGCACCTTCACTACCCGCGACGGCGTCGAGATCTACTACAAGGACTGGGGCACCGGTCAGCCGATTGTCTTTAGTCACGGCTGGCCGCTCAACGCCGACAGCTGGGAATCGCAGATGATCTTCCTGGCCTCCAAGGGTTTCCGGGTCATCGCCCACGACCGTCGTGGTCATGGGCGCTCCAGCCAGCCGTGGTCGGGCAATGACATGGACCATTACGCCGACGACCTGGCGCAGTTGATCGAGCTGCTCGACCTGCAAAACGCCGTGCTGTTCGGCTTCTCCACCGGCGGTGGCGAGGTGGCGCGTTACATCGGTCGTCACGGCACCGGCCGGGTGGCCAAAGCCGGGCTGATTTCCGCGGTGCCGCCGCAGATGCTCAAGACCGAAGCCAACCCCGGCGGCCTGCCGCTGGAAGTGTTCGACGGCATCCGCCAGGCCTCGCTGGCCGACCGTTCGCAGCTGTACATCGACCTCGCCAGCGGCCCGTTCTTCGGCTTCAACAAACCTGATGCGAAACCGTCCCAGGGCATGATCGACTGGTTCTGGATGCAGGGCATGATGGCCGGCCACAAGAACGCCTACGACTGTATCAAGGCGTTCTCGGAAACCGACTTCACCGAGGACCTGAAGAAGTTCGACGTGCCGACCCTGGTGGTGCATGGCGATGCGGATCAGGTCGTGCCGTACGAAGCGGCGGGCGTCTCCTCCGCCAGACTGGTGAAGGGCTCGACCCTGAAGATTTACCCGGGCGCCCCTCATGGTTTGACCGACACCCACAAGGACCAGCTCAACGCGGATCTGTTGGCGTTTCTCAAGGGTTGATGTCTGACTGAAAGATCGCAGGCTGCGCGAGCTCCTAAGGGTGTACACACAGCTCTGTAGGGGCTGGCGTAACCTGCGATCGTTTGCTGCTCAACGAGGCGCCGCGAACAAACTGACAGCGCCAGGCAAACGGATTGATGCCTTCGCTGCGGGTGAAGATATGGCAGAAGTGCGCCTGATCGCAGAAGCCGCATTCGAGGCTGATCTGCGTGAGGCTCAGGTCGGTGTACTGGATCAATTGCTTGGCCAGGGCAATGCGCTGCCGGCGAATCCAGTCCTGTGGCGAGAGGCCTGTGCTGCACTTGAACGCGCGGGAGAAGTGACTGCGCGAGAGGGCGCAGGCCTGTGCCAGTTCAGTGACTTCCAGGCTGTCGCCCAGACGCTCGAGGATCAGTTGTTTAACCCGTTTTTCGCGTTGTGGGCTGAGGCCACCGGTGCTTTTCTTTGGCATAGGCGTGAATGACGCGGGGGCGGCATTTTGCTGAACGTGAGCCATGGCGAATGTCCGTGTCGGTAGGCTTCATTCTTGGACCCGAAGGCTCTGGCTTGCGAGTTAATCGTTGTTAATTCCTCGCTCACCGCGGGAAGTCTTGGGTAAAGTCAGACACAATTCTCATCCTCGCGCTTGGCCGAACACACACAAGGAACCCGAGCCTATGAACCGTAACGATCTGCGTCGCGTCGACATGAACCTGCTGGTGATTTTCGAAGCCCTGATGTTCGAAAAGAACCTGACCCGCGTCGCGGAAAAACTGTTCATGGGCCAACCGGCGGTGAGCGCCGCGCTGGGGCGTTTGCGTGATCTGTTCGATGACCCATTGCTGCTGCGCAACGGTCGCGGCATGGAACCGACGGCGCGGGCGTTGGCGATTCTCAAGGAGTTGCAGCCGGCGATGGACACCATTTCCGGCGCGGTCAGCCGGGCCAAGGAATTCGATCCGGCGACCAGTTGCGATGTGTTTCGCATCGGTCTGTCGGACGATGCCGAGTTCGGTTTGTTTCCGCCGTTGCTGCGTCAGTTGCAAGAGGAAGCGCCCGGCATCGTTGTGGTCGTGCGGCGGGCCAATTACCTGTTGATGCCGACGCTGCTGGCGTCGGGGGAAATCTCGGTGGGCGTGAGTTACACCACGGATCTGCCGGCCAATGCCAAGCGCAAGAAGCTGCGCGATATTCCCTGCAAGGTGCTGCGCGGCGACACCCGGCCGGGGACGCTGACCCTGGATGAGTACTGTGAGCGGCCCCATGCGATGGTGTCGTTCTCGGGGGACTTGAGCGGCAATATCGACCTGGATCTGGCGAAGGTCGGGCGTAGTCGTCGTGTGGTGTTGGGGGTGCCGCAGTTCAGTGGGTTGCGGGCGTTGCTCGCCGGTACCGAGATGATTGCCACTGTGCCGGATTATGCGGCGTGTGCGTTGGTGGAGGGGTGTGGGTTGCGGGCTGAGGATCCGCCGTTCGAGATTGAGGCGGCGCAGTTGTCGATGGCCTGGAGCGGGGTGCATGACAATGATCCGGCGGAGCGGTGGTTGCGGTCGCGGATTGGTCAGTTCATGTCTTTGGCTTTGGATGTTTCTTAGAGGGTGTCCTAGATTTTGTGTAAACGGGATTTTTATTAAACCGTTAACAGACGATCTTCGAACTGGATACTGAAGCGATTCAAGGCCGCTTTCCAGTCCCGGATCGGCATCGTCCACTTCTTGCTG
>NZ_JAGYGI010000053.1:0-16968 GCF_019947365.1 Pseudomonas sp. GL-R-26
TTTAGCGCGTGTACCTGGGCGATTTTAGGGTTTATCAACAGTGTCTCGGCAGACCGCTCCGGGAACATCCCCAAGTACCTGGCCGAGCTTCATGCCTCAGCCCCGCACTATGTCCTGCCTCATCGGCGAGAGGAGCGTATTTATCCTCGCGCCATCCGGCTCAAATCACCGAAGTATCCGATCAGAAATAAAAATGCCAGTCAGCTTAACTGACTGGCATTAGGCGCAAGGGCCGGTTTATTTTTGTCCGAGATTTGCGTCGTGAGGGCCGGCCTCATCGCGAGCAGGCTCGCTCCTACAATTGGAATGCGTTCCCCTGTAGGAGCGAGCCTGCTCGCGATAGGGCCATCAGCCCCACCATAAAAACATCAGGCTGCCGCGAAACGCTTGTCCAGATAATCAATGATCACCTTGGACTCATACATCCAGGTGGTCTGGCCATTCTCTTCAA
This sequence comes from Pseudomonas sp. GL-R-26, assembly GCF_019947365.1. Taxonomy (NCBI): domain Bacteria; kingdom Pseudomonadati; phylum Pseudomonadota; class Gammaproteobacteria; order Pseudomonadales; family Pseudomonadaceae; genus Pseudomonas; species Pseudomonas sp. GL-R-26. The sequence continues at coordinate 452 of NZ_JAGYGI010000053.1, forward strand.
TGCGCAGGCACGGCACCTTGATCTTGCCGCCTTGCTCGAGCAAGGTCTGGCGATCCTGTTCGTTGTTCTTCGCATCGCGAAGGGCCACCGGCACATTCAGGCGGCGCAGGGTGCGGCGGGTCTTCACGCAGAACGGGCAGGCGTGGAATTGATACAGCGTCAGGCCCTTGGCAGCCGAGTTGACCTGTGCCTGAACTTCCGCCGGGCGCTGCTTCTTGCCTGGGCGGGTAATGAAGTCAATGAAGATGATCAGTTGGCCAAGGCCGACACGAAGCGCTTTTACGAACACGTTGAAAGCCTCACGGTGCAAACGAAGAAGGGCGCGCAGCTTACCTGATTTTTTGCAGACGAAAAAAAACCAGCGATGAACGCCGGTTTTCTTCGTGCGACGAATTACTTGATGAGGCTGAGGAATTCGCTGCGGGTGGCAGCGTTCTCGCGGAACTCGCCGAGCATCACCGAGGTGATCATCGTCGAATTCTGCTTTTCCACGCCGCGCATCATCATGCACATGTGCTTGGCCTCGATCACCACAGCAACGCCCAGGGCACCGGTGACCTGCTGGACCGCATCGGCAATCTGGCGGCTGAGGTTTTCCTGGATCTGCAGGCGACGGGCGTACATGTCGACGATCCGCGCGACCTTCGACAGGCCCAGGACCTTGCCGCTCGGGATGTAGGCGACGTGAGCCTTGCCGATGAACGGCAGCAGGTGGTGTTCGCACAACGAGTACAACTCGATGTCCTTGACCAGCACCATTTCGCTGTTGTCGGAGCTGAACAGGGCACCGTTGGTGACCTCTTCCAGTGTCTGTTCATAGCCGCGGCAGAGGTACTGCATGGCTTTGGCGGCACGTTTTGGCGTGTCGAGCAGGCCTTCGCGGGAAACGTCCTCGCCGAGCTGACCGAGGATCGCCGTGTAATTCTGTTCCAGGGACATGAAACTACCTGTGGGATTTTACGCAAAGGGCAAGGGTACGGTGACGGACACGACGCTGCAAGCGTGACGCGTCAGCTTTACTCGTCGCGACCTTCCATCATGGTGCGTTTGAGCATCACATAAACCGCGCCGGCACCGCCGTGTTTCGCCTGGCACGAGGTGAAGCCTAGCACCTGTGGATGCTGGCGCAGCCAGGTGTTGACGTGGCTTTTGATCATCGGCCGCTTGCCGTCAAGGCGAACAGCCTTGCCATGGGTGACGCGCACGCAGCGGATTTCGAATTTGGTGGCTTCGGCCAGGAACGCCCAGAGGGTTTCCCGGGCCTTTTCCACGCTCATACCGTGCAGGTCGAGACTGCCCTCGAACGGAATCTGTCCGATCTTGAGCTTGCGCATCTGGCTTTCCTGCACGCCATCGCGAGCCCACATCAGCTCGTCTTCAGGGCCGACGTCGATGACGAACTGATCAGACAGCCCGTCAACGGTGGTGGATTCGGTGCGTACGGTGGCCGCTAGACGCAGCTTGGCAATCTGCGCGCGGTCAGCCTTGGGTTTGCCGGTTTCAGCGCGATCGTGCTTGATCGGCTTGACGCCTTGGATCGCGCTTTTGAACAGGGAAAAATCGTCGTCTTGCATGTCAGCCTCCGCGAAGGGCGGCCAGTTTACCCAACTCGAAGCGAATCGGGCGCGACAAAAACGCGCGCGACGCCAGGCTCAGTCGTGTTTTTTCATCAGGTGCGGCGACATGGCCAGTTCCCGAGACTGCCGCGAGCGACGACGGCAACGGCGCCACAGCCAGACACCGAGGTACAGCACGAACAGGCCGATGGCCAGGATCACGGCAGCACCGGTGCGGCTTGTGTTCAATTCACCCAGGGCGGGTGCGTGGCCGAGCAGGCTGGCGGCACCGGCCATGGCGAGCAACACGCCGCACATCGCCAGCAACGCCGCGAACGTCGCGCCGATTCGAAAACGCCAGTTGCTTTGGCCTTTGGGCCGCAAGCGGCGAGCGTCAAAACCATCGGATAACTTCATTCCGACCTTCCTCAATGGGTATCGGCCCTTCGACCGGGAGTTGACCGGGATGTTCCTGAGGCTAAGACAATTACGGCAAATGGGAGGCTTTTGCGGATGAGCGGCGTTCCAGGCCGCTCATTGAGCGTCGATCAGATCAGTTCGCGGGTCAGCGCGAGGGTGGCGAAGTTGTCGCCCATGATCGCCATTTCCGTCTGATGAACGTGTGCGGCACTGAGCACGCCGCCCTTGTAGGGCAGGTCGCGGGTGGCGCAGGCGTCTTCCACCAGGGTGCAGCGAAAGCCCAGGTTCTTGGCGGCGCGCACCGTGGTGCTGACGCTGGAATGGCTCATGAAACCGCAGACGATCAGGTCAAGGGCACCGAGGTCTTCCAGGCGTTTTGCCAGTTCGGTGCCGTGAAACGCGCTTGGCAACAATTTGCCGATGACGGTTTCATCGCTCTGTGGCTCCAGGCCCGGAATGAACTCACCACCTACACCCTGGGGGTTGAACAACCCGCCGAGCGTGCCGAGGTGGCGGACATGCACGATCGGCCGGCCGGCGGCGCGGGCAGCGGCGAGCAGTTGCTTGATGTTCGCGACAGCTTCATCCATGCCGCTCAGGGCCAGGGGACCGCTGAGGTATTCTTTCTGGGCATCGATGATGACCAGTGTGGCATGGCTCAGATTGGCCGCTGCATAACCGCGGCCGCTGAGTTGAAACATCGTTTTTGGAACAGACATTCTGGGGCTCCTTGGAGTGGGGCTTTTGCGCTATTGTCCTCTGGCTGAGCGGTTCTGTGAATCGCTACGATCACAGGTGCCGTCGTTGCTGGCCTGTAGCCTTGTCAATAGTCACGTTTTGTTCAATAGCCTAGCGAAAAAATGGATAACTCCTACATTTGAATCGGTAGTTTCCCGCGTCGTCGTGACGTCGTTTGACTGGTAGAATCGCCCGTCGATTTTTCTGGAGTTTGCCGTCGTGATCACTTCCCGCCTTCGCACCCTGCGTGACCATATCCGTTGGGCCGTCAGCCGCTTCCATGGGGAGGATCTATTTTTCGGCCATGGCACTGACAACGCCTGGGACGAAGCCCGGCAATTGGTGTTGGGCGCGCTGCACCTGCCGTGGGAAATCGCCGACAGCTACCTCGACTGTAATCTGGAAGAGGACGAAGTAGTTCACCTGCAGCTTTTGCTCAAGCGCCGCGTCGAAGAGCGGGTGCCTACCGCGTATCTGCTGGGCGAGGCCTGGTTCTGTGGCATGTCGTTCATCGTCGATGAGCGCGTTTTGATCCCGCGTTCACCTATCGGCGAGTTGATCGAAAACCGTTTTACCCCGTGGCTGGCTACCGAGCCGGCGCGGATTCTCGACCTGTGCACCGGTTCCGGCTGCATCGGCATCGCCTGCGCCTACGAGTTCCAGCATGCCGAAGTGGTGTTGGCGGACCTGTCGTTCGAAGCACTGGAAGTGGCCAATCAGAACATCGAGCGCCATGGTGTCGATGAGCGCGTGTACACGGTGCAGGGCGACGGTTTCGAGGGTTTGCCGGGGCAGCGTTTCGACCTGATCGTGTCGAACCCGCCCTACGTCGATGCGGAAGATTTCGCCGACATGCCGGACGAATACCAGCACGAACCGGAATTGGGCCTGGCCTGTGGTGATGACGGTTTGAACCTGGTGCGGCGCATGCTCGCCGAGGCGGCGGATCATCTGACCGAGAAGGGCTTGCTGATTGTCGAAGTGGGCAACAGCCAGGTGCACGTCGAGGCGTTGTACCCGGAAGTCGACTTCGCCTGGCTGGAGTTCGAGCGTGGCGGCCATGGTGTGTTCATGCTGAGCGCGCAGCAATGCCGTGAGCATCAGGCGTTGTTTGCTTCCCGCGTCTGACCGGGCATTTGTGGCGAGGGGGCTTGTCGGAGCGCCGAACCGCCCCGTTCGAGCGCGAAGCGGTCGTAAAACAGCTACCACAGGCTTACCTGGATAAATCTGGTGGGAGGGTTCAGGGCTGCTTTGCAGCCCAACGGGGGCAAGCCCCCTCGCCACAAAGTGCAGTAACTCAAGCCTTCAGCGGTGCGTGGCAATCCAGATCAACAACCCCGCCTGAAACACCGCAAACGCCACCAGGCAGGTGATGGTGAATCGCAGCCCGGCGTCTTCGCGTTTGTACTTGCTGACTTTCTCTTCGTGTTTCTTGAGTTTGACTTCCTGCTCGGCCAGGTTCTGCTCGGCTTGCTGGAGCATCTGCGCCGCCTCGAGAATTTCCACGACCTGCAGTTTTTCGCTGTTCCAGTCGCCAGAAAGGTCGCCGACCTTGACCGGCTTGACGCTGCCTTTCAAATGCTGGGCATCGGCATACACCACGTCGAAACCGTGCGCATGCAAAAAATGATCGCGGCGCAGGCGGGTGTCTTCGTTCAGTGCATCCTTGTTGTTCAGGTCAAAGCCGTCGACGGTGTAGGTCGGCCAGCGCTTTTTCGCCCAGTTGATGCCCTGGGCCGCCATGTAGCGGCCAATGCCACGGTTCAGCGGTTCGATCTGCAAACCGCTTTCCGGTCCGAAATGCACGCGTTTTTCGGCGTGATCGACCCACACGTCCAGATGATTCTGTTCCTTGCGTACGCGCTGACTGGGCAGGGTGATGCTCATGCGCATCAGGCTGCGTTCCTTGTCGTTGCGTTCGGCATAGCCTAATTCGACAAAGCGCAATGGGCGTCCACCGGTGTTGCGGTCTGTCTGCAATGGCGCCAGACGGAGCATCTTGTGGTGCTCGACGTGGACGTCCGCCCAGGGCAGCTCGACCGCTGGCGGTGCGTCTTTTTCAGCGCTGGTGTCGGGTGAAGTCTGGGTGTCAGTCATAACGGCGAGATCCTGTCCAAGCTCAGCTTGTCGCCAACCAATGTGTTGGCGACAAAGGCTTATCGGCCGCTTTTTTCAAGACTGGAGGTTAACTGGCGCGAAGTCCGTCAATAAAACCGAGGATTCGCGTGCCCAGTTCCGCCGCCAGGGGCAACTGCGGGTCCTTATAGGAGGCCATCTGGCGTTTGACGTCGTTGGGCACGATGCGCATGACATGGTTCATGCCCTCGATCAGCGCCAGTTCGGCGTCCGGCTTGGCCGCCTTGAGCAGCCTTGCGTCATTGACGCCGACCTGGATGTCGTTGCTGCCCTGAATGATCAGCGCCGGCATCTTCAGCCTGGCAAACGCCGCGGCCGGGTCCTGGCGGAACAGGGAAATCAGGTAAGGCTGCACGCTCGGGCGGAAAATCGCTTGCAAGGGTGGCGGCACATTGTCGTCGGTTTTCCCGGCCTTGAGGCTGTCGAGCAGTTCATTGCTGCGTAGCATCAGCGGTGGGGGCAGGCGATTGCCCAGTTGCTCGCGAATGACCTGATCCACCGGCCTTGCGCTACCCGAGACAGAAATCACCGCGTCGGCATCGATGTCCGGGGCAGCGAGGCTGGCGATCAAGGCGCCTTCGCTGTGACCGAGCACAATCAATTGGCCGAAACGCGGATCGGTCTTGAGCTTGCGGCCCCAGGCCTGGGCGTCGCCCACGTAGGCGTCCACCGTCAGATTGCGTTCATCCGGGGTCGCGGCCAGGCTCGCCGCCACGCCGCGCTTGTCGTAGCGCACGCTGGCGATGTTGTGTTTGGCCAGCACCCAGGCCAGGCGCTTGAGGCTGTCATTGCGCCCGCCGTCGGTGTTGTTTCCGTCACGGTCCGTAGGGCCGGAACCGGAAATGATCAGGACAACCGGCACCGGATTGTCGGATTTTGGTAGCAACAGGGAGCCGAAAAGCTCGCCGGTGCCCGTATCCAGTGTGATAGGTCGTTGCAGGACGGTCGCCTGGGCGAAGCCGGAAATCAGGGTAAGGCTCAAGGCTAGAACTCGCAGCATCATCGCGCCATCATCAAGAAGATGCCGGTTGGACTCACAGGCACCCATAAGGTTCGAGGATGAACTACTCGGGTAGCCTGCGTATACTGGCGCGCATTACGTATTCAGGTTCATTTCACGGAGCGTCCTGCATGTCCGGCAATACCTACGGCAAGCTGTTCACTGTCACCACCGCGGGCGAAAGCCATGGCCCGGCGTTGGTCGCCATTGTCGATGGCTGCCCGCCGGGGCTGGAGATATCCCTGGAGGATCTGCAGTGTGACCTGGACCGCCGCAAGCCCGGCACCAGCCGCCACACCACCCAGCGCCAGGAAGCCGACGAAGTCGAAATCCTCTCTGGCGTGTTCGAAGGTCGCACCACCGGCTGCCCGATCGGCCTGCTGATCCGCAACACCGACCAGAAGTCCAAGGACTACTCGGCGATCAAGGATCTGTTCCGCCCGGCTCATGCCGACTACACCTACCACCACAAGTACGGTGAGCGCGACTACCGCGGTGGCGGTCGCAGTTCGGCCCGCGAAACCGCGATGCGCGTGGCGGCCGGTGCGATTGCGAAAAAATACCTGGCCAGCCAGGGCATCGTCATTCGCGGCTACATGAGCCAGCTCGGGCCGATCGAAATCCCATTCAAGACCTGGGATTCGGTCCAGCAGAACGCCTTCTTCAGCCCGGACCCGGACAAGGTGCCGGAACTGGAAGCCTACATGGACCAGTTGCGTCGGGACCAGGATTCGGTCGGCGCCAAGATCACCGTGGTCGCCGAAGGCGTGATGCCGGGCCTGGGTGAGCCGATCTTCGACCGCCTCGACGCCGAACTGGCCCATGCGCTGATGAGCATCAACGCGGTCAAGGGTGTGGAAATCGGCGCCGGTTTCGCCAGCGTCGCCCAGCGTGGCACCGAGCACCGCGATGAAATGACCCCGGAAGGTTTCCTCAGCAACAACGCGGGCGGCATTCTCGGCGGCATTTCCTCCGGTCAGCCAATCGTTGCTCACCTGGCGTTGAAGCCAACCTCGAGCATCACCACGCCGGGCCGCTCCATCGACATCCATGGCAACCCGGTGGAAGTGATCACCAAGGGCCGCCACGATCCGTGCGTCGGCATCCGCGCCACGCCGATTGCCGAGGCGATGATGGCCATCGTGCTGATGGATCATCTGCTGCGCCACCGTGGGCAGAATGCCGATGTGCGTGTGAGCACGCCGGTGCTGGGTCAGCTGTAAATGGCTGACTTCATGGTCGCAGCCGTCTGATGGCGACTGCGGCGCTCCCGTACTGGCGGCTCTCCAGTTTCTATCTGTTCTATTTCGCCTTGCTCGGTTCGACAGCGCCGTTTCTGGCGCTGTATTTCGATCACCTGGGTTTCAGCGCCGCGCGCATCGGCGAGCTGGTGGCGATCCCGATGTTGATGCGCTGCGTGGCACCGAACATCTGGGGCTGGCTGGGCGACTACACCGGTCGGCGGCTGGCCATCGTGCGCTTTGGCGCGGTGTGCACGCTGCTGACCTTTTCGCTGATTTTCGTCAGCAAGACCTACGCCTGGCTGGCGATGGTCATGGCCTTGCATGCGTTCTTCTGGCACGCGGTGTTGCCGCAGTTCGAAGTCATCACCCTGGCGCACTTACAAGGGCAGACCTCACGCTACAGCCAGATTCGCCTGTGGGGCTCGATCGGTTTCATCATCACCGTGGTCGCGCTGGGCCGTTTGTTCGAATGGCTGAGCCTGGACATCTATCCGGCGGCGCTGGTGCTGATCATGGTCGGCATCGTGATCAGCAGCCTTTGGGTGCCCAATGCCCAGCCGGCGCCGGGCAACCGGGTGACGGGGGAAGGATTCCTCAAGCAATTGCGCAGCCCCGGCGTGTTGGCGTTTTACGGCTGCGTGGCGCTGATGCAGATGAGCCACGGGCCTTATTATACGTTCTTGACGCTGCATCTTGAGCACCTGGGTTACAGCCGTGGTGTGATCGGCATGCTCTGGGCGGTGGGGGTGGTCGCCGAAGTTTTGATGTTCTTGGCCATGAGCAAAATCCTCGCGCGGTTTTCCCTGCGCCGGGTGCTGATGGCGAGTTTTCTGCTGGCGGCATTGCGCTGGTTGCTGCTCGGGTCGTTGGCCGAATTCCTTTGGGTATTGCTGTTTGCCCAGGTGCTGCACGCGGCGACATTTGGCAGCTTTCACGCCGCTGCCATTTCATTCGTGCAACGTAGCTTCGGCGCGCGCCAGCAAGGCCAGGGCCAGGCGCTGTATGCCGCATTGGCCGGCACCGGCGGTGCGTTGGGCGCGCTGTATTCCGGCTACAGCTGGAATGCCCTCGGCGCGGCATGGACATTCAGTATTGCCAGTCTCGCAGCCGTCGCGGCTGCCGTTATCATTGCCACACGCATGCAAGAGGACAGGCCATGAGCCTTACCCGTGAACAACTCGCCCAGGAAATCATCGACGCCGGGCGTTTTCTGTATGGCCGCGGCTGGTCGCCGGCCACCAGTAGCAATTACTCGACCCGCCTGTCGCCGACCGAAGCCTTGCTGACCGTGTCCGGCAAGCACAAGGGGCAACTGGGCATGGACGATGTGCTGGCCACTGACCTGTCGGGCAACAGCCTGGAGCCGGGCAAGAAACCGTCCGCCGAAACCCTGTTGCACACCCAACTCTACACCTGGCGCCCGGAGATCGGTGCGGTGCTGCACACCCACTCGGTGAACGCCACCGTGCTGTCGCGCCTGACGCCGCAAGACTTCATCGAATTCGAAGACTACGAACTGCAAAAGGCCTTCAGCGGTGTGACGACCCACGAATCCCGGGTGCGCGTGCCGATTTTCGACAACGACCAGGACATTGCGCGACTGGCCGCCAAGGTGCAGCCTTGGCTCGACGCCCATCCCGATTGCGTCGGCTACCTGATCCGTGGCCATGGCCTCTACACCTGGGGCGCGCGCATGAGCGATGCCCTGCGGCAGATCGAGGCCTTTGAATTTTTGTTCGAGTGCGAGTTGAAGGTGCGCTCGCTCTTTAAAGCATGAACTGTTAAGGAGTTGCCCTGATGAGCAGCCTGTCCGTCTATCACGTCTCCAGCCCTGAAATCCCCAACAAGGTGCTGACCCATTTCGAAGACATCGCCTCGACCCTGGCCGAGCAGGGCGTGCGTTTCGACCGCTGGCAAGCGGCGGCGAAGATCCAGCCGGGCGCCACTCAGGAAGAAGTGATTGCCGCCTACCAGGAACAAATTGACAAGCTGATGACCGAGCACGGTTACGTCACTGTCGACGTGATCAGCCTCAACAGCGATCACCCGCAAAAAGCCGAACTGCGTGCCAAATTCCTCGACGAACATCGCCACGGCGAAGATGAAGTACGATTTTTCGTCGCCGGCCGTGGCCTGTTTACCCTGCACATCGACGATTACGTCTACGCGGTGCTCTGTGAGAAAAACGACCTGATCTCGGTGCCGGCTGGTACCAAACACTGGTTCGACATGGGCGAACATCCGCATTTCGTCGCGATCCGTCTGTTCAACAACTCGGAAGGCTGGGTGGCCAATTTCACCGGCGAAGACATCGCCAGCCAATTCCCGCGCCTGGAGGACTGAGTCGATGCCGATCAAAGCGATTCTCACCGACATCGAAGGCACCACCAGCGCGGTGAGTTTTGTGTTCGACGTGCTGTTCCCCTATGCCGCCAAACATCTGCCGGCGTTTGTCCGTCAGCAGGCCGAGCGCGCTGACGTGGCCGAACAACTGGCCGCCGTGCGCCGCGACAGCAATGAACCGAATGCCGATGTCGAACGGGTCATCGAAATCCTGTTGGGCTGGATCGCTGAAGACCGCAAGGCCACGCCGTTGAAAGCGTTGCAGGGCATGGTCTGGGAGCAGGGCTATCAGGCCGGGCAGTTGAAGGGGCACGTGTACCCGGACGCCGTTGAAGTGCTCAAGCGCTGGCATCAGGACGGCTTTCAACTGTTTGTTTACTCGTCCGGCTCGATCCAGGCCCAGCGGTTGATCTTCGGTTGCTCGGAGGCGGGGGATCTCACGCCGTTGTTCAGTGGTTACTTCGATACGACGTCAGGGCCCAAGCGCGAGGCGCAGTCCTACGCCAACATCAGCCAGGCGATCAGCATTGAGGCGGGGCAGATTCTGTTTCTGTCGGACATCGTCGAAGAACTCGACGCGGCGCGCACGGCGGGTATGGCTACGTGCGGGCTGGCTCGCGAGGGTGGCGAACTGGCGGGGCATGTCACCGTGGACAGTTTTGCGCGGATAAATCCTGCTGCCTTCTAAGCACTACACAACTTGTAGGAGCGAGCAGGCTCGCTCCCACAGAGTTTTTCCCACATTTTCTACAGCGAGTGATAGGTCGGCAGGGCAAACCGTTGCTGGCTCTGCAGCATCGAAATCTGCGGCAGTTCACTGGCTTGTTCGGCGAGGTCGCGGCGAATCGCGCTGATGACCCACGTCAGTTGGTCGCCATTGTGCAATTGCTGGTAGGAAATCGAGCGCTTGAACACTTTGCCTTCGCCGCCGCTCAGGGTCAGCAGGATCCCGCCGTCAGGACGGGCCTGGGTGGTGACTTCGAAGTTGGAGAACAGGGACGAAAATTTTTCCTGAATCAGGTTCATGTCTTTCAGCTCCGTTGGCTCTTGAATAGCAAGCATACGGAGAGGGTTGCAGTGATTGTGCCAGCCTTGGTTGTTTATAAATAACCTTATAAAACAACAAATTAGTATCTATGGTGATTTTTGCTTTCGTGCATTCTGCATGAACGGCCATCGTGCATCCTGCATTTTGCGCGGTCGCTCGGCGATTCGATGGAACCATTGCGTGTGCGTGGGTTCAGGATCGGCCCTGTATCAACAGCGGATCAGATCGCAGATCAAGATCGCAGATACAAAACATTTCAAAAACCGCGTGTACAGCTCAAGAACCGTTGACGTATTTTCGGCCTCAGTCATCGCAGCCCGACAATAAAAAGATCGAACGGGAGCAACATGAGTCGCACGTCGAACGACACGATTACCTGGGGCATGATGCTCCGCAAGCTGCCTTCCATTGCCAAGGCCATCCCCCGGGTGGTGAAGGGCATGAAGGCCGCCAACGTCAAGGACCCGACCCAAGCGTGTGGTTTGGGCTGGAGTTTCGAGCAAGCCACGTTGCGCAACCCGGATGGCCCGGCGCTGTTGCAAGGCGATGTAACGCTCAGTTACTCCGAGGTCAACCAATGGGCCAATCGCATCGCCCATCACCTGATCGGCCAAGGCATCGGCAAGGGTGATGTGGTGGCGGTCTTCATCGAGAACCGCCCGGAACTGCTGGTGACGATCCTGGCGGTGGCCAAGGTCGGGGCGATCAGTGCGCTGCTCAATACCTCGCAGACCCGCGATACCCTGGTGCACAGTGTGAATCTGGTGGCACCGGTGGCGATCATTGTCGGTGAGGAGCTGGTCCCGGCGTACCTGGCGGTGCGTGATCGGGTATCGATCAAGGCTGCGCGAACCTGGTTCGTCGCCGATCAGGACACCTCTCGCCAACCCGGTATCGCGCCCGAAGGTTTCATCAACCTGATGACCGTCAGTCTCGATGATGCCAGCGACAACCCGGCCAGTAGCCGGCAGATTTTCTTCGACGATCCCTGCTTTTACATCTACACCTCGGGCACCACGGGGCTGCCCAAGGCGGGCGTGTTCAAGCACGGACGCTGGATGCGCAGCTCGGCGAGCTTCGGCATGATCGCCCTGGACATGCGCCCGGACGATGTCGTCTATTGCACCTTGCCGCTGTACCACGCCACGGGCCTTTGCGTGTGCTGGGGTTCGGCCGTCAGCGGTGCCAGTGGGTTCGCCATCCGCCGCAAATTCAGCGCCAGTCAGTTCTGGAACGACGCGCGCAAGTACCGGGCGACCACCATCGGTTATGTCGGCGAACTGTGCCGCTACCTGGTCGATCAACCGCCCGGCGCCGACGACAGCCGGCACGATGTGAAGAAAATGATCGGCAACGGCTTGCGTCCCGGCGCCTGGAACGAGTTCAAGACCCGCTTTGCGGTGAATCACATCTGCGAGCTGTACGCCGCCAGCGACGGCAACATCGGTTTCACCAACATTCTCAATTTCGACAACACCATCGGTTTTTCCCTGATGTCCTGGGAACTGGTCGCATACGACCACGACAGCGGCGCACCGATTCGTGAGGCCAATGGCCTGATGCGCAAGGTCGCCAAGGGCGAGCAGGGGTTGTTGCTGGCAAAAATCGACGACAAGGCACCCCTGGACGGCTACACCGATCCGCAGAAAACCGCCAAGGTCGTGCTTGAGGATGTGTTCGAAAAGGGCGACCGCTACTTCAACACCGGCGACCTGTTGCGCAACATCGGCTTTGGGCATGCGCAGTTTGTCGACCGCTTGGGTGACACCTACCGCTGGAAGGGCGAAAACGTCTCGACCACTGAGGTCGAAAACATCCTCCTGCAACACCCGCTTATTTCCGAAGCCGTGGCCTATGGCGTGGAAATCCGCAACACCAATGGCCGGGCCGGGATGGCGGCGATCACTCCGGCCGAATCCCTGGCAACCCTGGACTTCAGTGAGCTGCTGGCCTTCGCCCGCGAGCAAATGCCGGCCTATGCGGTGCCGTTGTTCCTGCGGGTGAAAGTGAAAATGGAAACCACCGGGACGTTCAAATATCAGAAGACCCGACTCAAGGACGAGGCCTTCGACCCGGGTAAAACCGGCGATGACCCGATCTATGCCTGGCTGCCAGGGACGCAGACTTACGTGCAGGTCACGGAGCAGTTGTTGTCCGACATTCACGGCGGCAAGTACCGCTATTGAATCTGGCTATGGCGGTCCATGAGAAAAAACAAGTGACAGTGCCGGGGGCGCTCGGGAAACTGTCGGCTTTTACGAATGACAGAAAAGGGAGTGCCCAATGTCAGACAAAAGCCGCCAGATGACCCCCGAAGAAGCCGCCGAATTCACCGAACAGGTATTCAACAAGGCACGGGAGGGCGATGCGGCGATGATGGCCGCGCTGCTGACCAAGGGTTTACCGCCGAACCTGCGCAACCACAAGGGCGATACTTTGCTGATGCTGGCCGCTTATCACGGTCATGTGGACACGGTAAAAGTACTGCTGGAGCACAAGGCCGATCCGGAGATCCGCAACGACAACGGTCAGAGCCCGATTGCCGGCGCCGCCTTCAAGGGCGACCTGGCGGTGATCAAGGCCTTGGTCGACGGCGGCGCCCAGGTTGAAGGCTCGTCCTTCGATGGCCGCACGGCGCTGATGATGGCGGCGATGTTCAACCGCGTCGAAGTGGTCGATTACCTGATCAGCAAGGGCGCCGACCCGAAAGCCAAGGACGCCAATGGCATCACCGCGCTGGAGGCGGCCAAGACCATGGGTGCTTCCGATACCGTTGCGCAGCTTGAAAAATTGCTGGGCTGATGTTGAACCCTGTGGCGAGGGGGCTTTTGTGGCGAGGGGGCTTGCCCCCGTTGGGGCGCGAAGCGGCCCTGATACCTGCGACTGCGATTATCCAGGTCCACCGCGGCTGCCGGGGTCACGACTGCTTCGCAGCCGAACGGGGCGGTGCGGCGTCCCGACAAGCCCCCTCGCCACAGGTCCGCATTTCACTCATTAATGCGCTATCCTTCGCGCCCTCAAAATTCACCTCGCTACAGGATCCTCCCCATGAAAGCCGCACTCGTCGAACTCATCAGCAAAATCAGCTCCGGGTGCATGGGCGAAGACGAAATCCTCAAGGTCGCGGACGAAGCGGCCCAGGCCTACGCCGATCCCGAGGCTTTTCTGACAGCCAATCCGGACATCAACTACGACGAAACCTTCCCGATCCCGCTGGGTGAGTGGGTGGTGGTCGGCAGCCTGCCGGAAACGGTGCTGTTCCAGGCTGACACCTACGTGGACCTGTTCGCCCAGATCGTCGCCTCCTTCGGCCCGGGGGTGGAGTTCAATCTCAAGCCCAAGCAACTGGCCAAGACCGAAGCCCTGACCGCGCTCAACCGCATCCAGGTGCAGATGAGCAGCATGAACAAGGAAGGCGGTGGCTACACGCTGATGAATTTCAGCCAGTTGCTCGATGACGAGTTGCAGGTGGTCCTGGTCTACGGCAATGACCTGCCACGGGTGCTGGAATTGTGCGCAGAGGTCGGCATCACAGCGGCGCCATCCCTGGAAGCCCTGAAAGTGGCGATCCACGTCTGATCCAGACACTGTCAATAAAAAGGAATCCTCGCGACGACCGTCTATCCTGAGGGGGCATATCACTCTTTGGGAGCGTCACCATGGGTTCCACGTTCAACAGCCTGGTTGCCTTGATCATTTTTGTCCTGGACATCTGGGCCATCATCAACGTCTTCAAAAGTAGCGCCGAGACCGGGATGAAAATCCTCTGGGTACTGCTGATCGCGCTGTTGCCGGTGCTGGGATTGATCATCTGGGCCATCGCCGGGCCGCGGGGCAACGTCAAACTCTGAACAGGCGACACGGAACCTGTGGGTACTTCGATGACGAAGGTTCGACCTGTCATGTTCCGCGACGTAGAATGCGCGCCTTTCCCGGTCAATCGAGACGCTCGATTGGCCATCATGGGCGGGTAACCGTCCGTTGCCACCCGCATTCATCGGAGCACTTCCCATGAGCAATACCCCGACCAGCGACTACCTGGAAACCCTCTACGAAGGCTACGGCCAGCGTTTTCGCATGGAAAAGCTGCTGCACGAAGTGCGCACCGAGCACCAGCACCTGGTGATCTTCGAAAACCCGCGCATGGGCCGGGTCATGGCGCTGGACGGTGTGATCCAGACCACCGAAGCCGACGAATTCATCTACCACGAAATGCTGACCCACGTGCCGATCCTGGCGCATGGTGCTGCCAAGCGCGTGCTGATCATCGGCGGCGGCGACGGCGGCATGTTGCGTGAAGTGGCCAAGCACCGCAGCGTCGAGCACATCACCATGGTCGAGATCGACGGCACCGTGGTCGACATGTGCAAGGAATTCCTGCCGAACCACTCCAAGGGCGCGTTCGATGATCCACGCCTGAACCTGGTGATCGACGACGGCATGCGTTTCGTCGCCACCACCACTGAAAAGTTCGACGTGATCATTTCCGACTCCACCGACCCGATCGGCCCGGGTGAAGTGCTGTTCTCGGAAAACTTCTACCAGGCCTGCCACCGTTGCCTGAACGAAGGCGGCATCCTGGTGACCCAGAACGGCACGCCGTTCATGCAGATCGAAGAAGTGAAGACCACCGCCGGTCGCCTGCGCAGCCTGTTCCCGGACTGGCACTTCTACCAGGCCGCCGTGCCGACCTACATCGGTGGCTCGATGACCTTCGCCTGGGGCGCCAGCAATACCGCTTATCGCAAGTTGTCCCGCGAAACCCTGCAACAGCGCTTCACGGGCAGCGGCATCGTCACCCGTTACTACAATCCTGAAATCCACATCGGCGCCTTCGCCTTGCCGCAATACGTATTGCAGGCAGTGAACAAGCCAAGTAACGACTGATCTTTCAGTCCACGCACCAAACCTGTGGGAGCGGGCTTGCTCGCGAAGAGGGTGTATCAGTCAGCAATTCAGTCAACTGACACACCGCTTTCGCGAGCAAGGCGGAACAATTAGCCAGCTAACAAGGTCGAGATAGAGGTAAACCCATTCATGGGTTTTATCGAGGAGGCACCAATGCAAAAGTGGAAAGTCACTTTCGTGGATGATCATGGCGAAACCATCAACGAGGTCTTTGAGTGCACCGAGCGCCCGGACTACGAGCGTGCCGCCAAGCTCATCAAGGCCCGGCTTCTTCCTGTCGCCGCCGAACTGGATCTGAACGATCTGGAAGGGCGGACCAGTGACGCAAGCGTCAAAGAGCTCAAGTCCCAGAACAGCATTCAAATCCTCGGCATTACTCCAATCTGAACGGCACCTGTCGCATTCACATCCAGGCCTTGGCAGAGGCTCTATCTTGAGGCTACTCTGCAAGCGAGATCAGCGAATGAATCGC
Source organism: Pseudomonas sp. GL-R-26 (assembly GCF_019947365.1). NCBI lineage: Bacteria > Pseudomonadati > Pseudomonadota > Gammaproteobacteria > Pseudomonadales > Pseudomonadaceae > Pseudomonas > Pseudomonas sp. GL-R-26. The sequence continues at coordinate 16,317 of NZ_JAGYGI010000053.1, forward strand.
TAAGGTCTGGTCTTGTCAGCTCCATGCTTGTTTCCCGCCGGCACATCGGTTGCCGTCGCTCGCGCTGTTCGGTTGCGGGTGAGGGAGTACGGAAAGTCTATCCATCGTTTTGAGGAGGACGTTTCATGAGCACAGCCTATCAAGAAGACATCAGCAGCAGCGTGCTGCGCCGCATGAAAGAAGGCGGTTTTGACTTTTCGCGGTTTCATCCCATCGAGTTCTACGCCATTTTCCCGGACGAGGAGCGGGCACGCAGGGCGGCAGGTCATTTCCACCGTGGTGAATCCCTGGATGCGCAAGTCAGTGTGCGCGACGACGGCGCCTGGGCGCTGGAGCTGTGCAAGGTCATGTATGCCACCTATGACGATATCGGCGACTTCGAACAGGGTTTCGAAGCAGTGGTCGAGCCTCTGGGCGGCATCATCGAAGGCTGGGGTGTGAAACAGGAGGTACGAGGGCGACTCGCATAACCTTATGAACAGTGACAACCAGCAATGACGGCTGACCTTCGGGTTGGCCGTTTTCGTTTGTGCGCCAGGCATGGCGCGTTGCGCGTAAGCGCAACCAGCTTGGCTGTGGTGGCCTCGCTGGTGACTTGGAGGTGAAAGTCCTCTACACACCCGGCAAGGGGAAGTGTTAGCCAGAGGCAAGG
>NZ_JAGYGI010000054.1:0-16847 GCF_019947365.1 Pseudomonas sp. GL-R-26
CGTTGCCTTATCCGCCGGGGGTTCTGTGCGTGGTGCCAGGTGAAATCTGGGGCGGCGCGGTGCTCAAGTACTTCCTGGCCCTGGAAGAAGGCATCAACCGCTTGCCCGGCTTCACGCCGGAGTTGCAGGGGGTTTATCTGAAGGAGCATGAGGGGCGTATTCGCGCTTATGGATATGTGATCAAGGCTTGACCCCTGTGCAGGCGTAGCCGCGGGCACGGACCGCGGCTACGCCTGTATTTCCCTCCCCCCTCGCCTACACGGGGCGCTCCCCTGACGCCGTTTGCCCGCATGCACCCGCTTGTGGCAACAGGCTGATTTCAACCCGTCGGTTCGCCGCACGCCCGGTTTCGCTGTCATCACTGCTGACAGGCTGGCTGGCGGCAAACCCCTGCACCGCAAAGCAACTGTCAGGAATATCACCCATGCGTTGCATCCAGTCACGCACGGCCGAGGCCCGGGCGTGGGAAAGCTGCTGATTGTGCTGCGCACTGCCTCGACCATCCGTATGCCCGCCAATGACGATCAGCCAGCCGGGCTGGGCCTTGATGTCGACCAGGGCGCTGATCAGGATCTTGGTCGAGCCCGGCTTGAGCTCGGCGCTGCCGGCCTCGAACAACGACAGGCTGTCCAGGCGCACCGGCGCGACAATAGTCGGTGGCGGCTGCAATAGATGCGCCAGGCGTTGCTCGGCGACGCCGGTCGAGCCCAGCCACCAGGCTCCGCTGACCAGGCCCGTCACAACGGCTGCAGCGCAAAGCCACCGGGCCAGGGGACGCTTCGCCGGCGGCATTTCAGGCATGGGCAAGGGGTTGGGCGGCAATATCACCACGGGCATCATCACAGCCGGCGCCGGCTCCCTTGCAGGCGGTGATAGCGTGCCGACCACAACGCTGCTGCGCTGCATGCGCCGGATCAGGCTCTCGATCTGCTGGCGCAAGGCATGCAGGGCCACCACCGGCGCTTGTGCCTGCAGCTCCAGGCGCTGCTGCAAACGCGCCAGCCCGCTGTCCAGTTGAAGCAACTCGGGGAAGTGTTGTGTTCCCGGCGCCAGATTGCGCAACAACGCCTGCCACTGCACGCACAGCCAGACGAGGATATCCAGGCGCACCGACGCCATGGGTGGCCAACAGGCCGCCCACTGGCCGCACAGGGTTTCGATCAGCGTCACCCCCTGGGTCATGCCTTCCACGCCATGCCGCTGGCTGCGCGCCAGGGCAAACGCGGCGGCCGTCTGCAGGTCTGCGCCGTTGTGTTCGAACAGTGCCAGGCACCACTGCTCCACTCTCGCCCAATCTACATCGGGACAGGCCGGATGACTCAACTTCGCCAGCTCTTCGCGCAGCGCAATAAACTCACCGTAACCGCGCGGATCACCGCCCAGTCGAATACGCATTTCAAATAGCACCGTCAGCCTCCGTTGCTTTATAAGTTCAGGATTTCGACAGCCATTGCTGTCGTTTCAGATGGCGCACCAGGACTTTGCCCTCCGCTGCCAGTGTGGTACCGAAGGTCACCTGCCGGCCGCTTTTGAGCAGCACGTCGAGGCTGTAGTCCAGATGGCCTGGCAAAGCTTGCTCGAGCAACTCGATGTGCACGGTCGCCAGACGCGGTTCGTACTTGTTCAGGGTGTCCTGCATGGCCCTCATCAACACGTGCGCCGAGCCCGGCAGGCCCTGGAGGATCTGGCCCATGTCGGGAAGACCGTAATCGGGCAGGTGCGCGAGTGTTCCGGCCCGGCTGTTGAGGATGCGTTGCAGGTTGTCCAGTACCGACAGCGTGTGCTGGTCCTCTTCATTGACTTGATACAGGTCCAGGTCACCGTCGAAGTTCTGCAGCAGTGTTTCGTAAAGCGATGGATTGAGGTCAGGCATGGTCAGTCCCGGGCCAATGCGCGCAGGGTCAATTGGTTGTCCCCCAGCTCGATGACCCGTGCCCGGTCCGGGTCGAGATCGTCGCGGTTCAAGGTCAGGCGCCAGGTATTCATCTGCACATCGGGGTTACGAAACAGCGCGACCACCGTGACGAAACGCGCGTCCTTGTCCAGCGGCACATCCAGTTTCGCGCCCTCGCCAGGCTTGATCACCAGCGCCCGGGTATCGAGCAAATTGCCGGCCAGCGCCTGCTCGTCGCCACCGAGCAGGCTGTCGTAGGAAGCCCTCTGCAGCGCCTTGCTGTCGCTCAGTTGATAGACCCGCACCAGCGTCGGGACCGACATCGCATTCATGTCCGCAACATCAGTGTTGATGGCCGTGCGGGCACTGAAATCCAGGCGCAAGTCTTTCACCTGTTTGTAGAAAATCGAGCGGGTGGCAGATGCCGTGCCTTCCGAGACAGTCTGAGTGACACCACAGCCGGCGAGCACTACCGCCAGCGTCGTCAGGATCAATGAATTACCAACGGTACGCGACATGCTGTGCTTCCCTGTTCCGAGTGTTTTTCGACAGGCCCTGGTAGCGGCCCAGATTGATGGTGATGGTGTCGTGTTCCGCGCCCTGCCAGGTGTCACTGCCCGAACCCAACATGCCGGTCATGCCCAGGCGGATCGGCGCCCGCCCCAGCACCGGTTGCGGCAAGCTGCGCACCGGCAGCGACAACTGCAGCCTGGCGGTGCAGCGCCAGCCCAGGTAGACCCGCAGCAACACCAGCAGATCGTTATACAACTGGCCATCGGGCAACCAGCCCCGTGCTTCGTCCCGGTCCCTGGTGAACAGCGCCAAGTGCAGCTGGCTGTTGGCATCGAACCCGTTGTTCCCCAGCGGCGTGCCCTGGGACAGGCTGACCGGACGACTCGCGGACAGACTCGCCGGATGGGCCAGGGGGATTCTCTGTGGCCAGTGCGGCGTGATCCTGGCCCGGGTCTCTGGAGCCAGCAGCGACACCAGAGCGGTGATGCCCTCGGCGTTGCGGGTGGGCATGCGCATCACACTAAGCAGCGCGAGAAACCGCGAAACCGGCGTGGCAATGCGCTTGGCCGTGCCGGGGATGCCAAGACCGACCAGACCCAGCAGACACTGCGACGTCGCATCACTGCCGCCGGCTTCGAAGGTGGCCGGGTAGGAATACTTGCGCCAGATCCGATAGAACTGGGTGAAGATCCGGTGGTTGAAAATATCCAGAAACGCCTCAAGCACCTCATGCCCGTCGCGGCGCTGGGCAATGTCGTCGACAAAAGCCGTCGGCAATGGCGAATCCACGCCGTACAAGCCCAACAGCCGCGTACGCACCGTCGCCGGACGCAGCGGCTGCCGGTCATCGATCTCGATGTACTTCAGCTCACCGGCGGGAAAGCCCATGCCGGGGTCCGGGCGAAACCGTACCGGGTCGTCCGCCGGATGGCTGGTGCTGCCCAGCGGCGGATGGCCTGGCAGGGCTTGCTCCAGCAGCTGGCAGAACCGATACAGACTGGCCTCGGCCACCCGCCCCTCCAGCACCTCGAGCAATCCGCAGGCTTTCAGCCGGGAATACGCTGACTGTGGTTCTCGTTCCATCGCAGGCACTTTCCAGTAGGTTGAAGGATCAGCGTGAGCTGGTTGAACAGGTGAATGTCGGCGTACAGCGCGAAGAAGCGATGGAGCATTTCGCCGAACAGGCTGATGTCGCCCTCGCCGCAAAAACCATGGGCGTCGAGGGTCACTTCGATGTCCACGCCGCGCAGCAGAAAGCCCTTTTCGAACCGCTGCACCAGGTGGTGCCTGACTTCGACGATGGCCGCCAGGCGACGGCGGTTCAGTTCGCTGCCGGTCCAGTCGTACAGCGCCAGGGTGCCGCGCAGCACTTCGGCGTTATCGAGCATCGGCAGGAAGTTGGAGCCCAGGTGGCTGAGTACGCGCCAGTGGAAACGATCGCGGTTCGGCGGATAGCACGGCAAGGTCGGGGCGCTCAGATTGCGCACGCGCAAGCCGCTCAAGGCGGTGTTGACCAGCCCATCAAGCAGGGTGCTTTGCAGCGCCTTGCGTGGCAGCAGGCCGTGGGTCCCGGTCAGTTGCAGGGACAGGCTCTGGCTGCCCTGCAAGCGATCCTGATCGAAGCCGTCGCCCCCGAGAATCAGCCAGGTATCGTGCAGGCCAATGGCGCCTCGCTTGAGGCGGGTATGGAAGTAACGCTCGGGCGCCTCGTCGCGCAACATTCCGCCCTTGTGACGAAAACTGCTGAACGGCACATAGTCCAGACGCTCGGTGTTCTTCGATGCGGTGACCCGGTCCACCGAGTAAATTTCCGTGTGCCCGTCCTGCAGGCGCATGGGACGCAACAGGTAGTCGGTTTGCAATGGATCCAGCGGCATCGGATCGGCTTCCAGGGTGAACAGATTGATCACCGGTACCGCATGCAGGCGAAGGTGTTCGGCGCTCAGGTTGAATGCCTGCGGCCACGACTCGCGCAGGACCACCTCCAGTTCGAACCAGGGCATATCCGCAGTGATGTTCACCTGCTCCAGGCCATGGAGGGTGACGAACATGAACTTCTCGCGGAAGGTGAAATATTCCAGCAACAACTGATAGCCGCTGAACGCGCTGTCGCCCTTTGGCCACAAACGGTCCTCGTCGGCAAAGCCCTTGGGCGCGAAATGACCTGCCAGTGCAACTCGTTGCGCCTCGCCCGGCAGGCGCACATACAACGCCTGGGCATGCAGGGTCAGGGCCTGATGCAGCGCGCTGGCCAGAGGGGCATCGGCGTTCAGGTACATCGGCACGCGGCTGAGGTCGATCTGGCTCCAGTCGATCGCCGTTGCGCAGGCAAACCGCAGGCGCAGCAGCGAGCGGCCGTCGGGCTCATGGGCCAGGCGCAAGGATTGCAATTCGATGGGTTGCAGCCGCAGGTCCTGGGTGGTGGTGTAACGGCATACGGTACGCTGCGGCCCGATGGGTTGCGAGAGCACCTCCTGGCCGGCGGCGATCAGCTCGCTGCGCCTGAGCTGTGCCAGTTCCACCTGGAACTCGACGATCGACAGCGAGGGAATGGTGCGCAGGTAATGGGGCCACAACAGGCTGACCAGGCCTTCGGTCAACTCCGGCAAGTCGTCGTCGAGCTTTTCGCGCAGGCGCCCCATCAAGAAAGCGAAGCCCTCGAACAGACGCTCCACATAGGGATCGCGGGCGCCGGGTTTGTCCAGGTTCAACTGCGCCGCGCGGTCGGGAAACGCTTGCGCAAACTCCTGCCCGGCTTCGCGCAGGTAGCGCATCTCGGCGTCGTAATAACGCAGTGTCAGATTGTCCATGCTGTAAATAATCCTGATAAATGGGGTTCAACCGCACAGTACGGCGGCGCGTACCGGATCGATGGCAACCAGCGCCGCCAGCAACGTCTCCATGCGCCTGGCCAGGGCCGGCTTGTCGGCATCGTTGCGCTGCGCTTTCAGGCGGGTCAGCTTGAGCAGGCGGGCCTTGACCTCGAAATTCAATTCCGGCTCCCAGTCCGCCAAGGCCTGGCGCTCGGCCGTGGCATCCAGTTCACCGAGCAGGTGCAGGGCCAAGTCGTTCTTGCCACATTGCTCGGCCACCCGCGCCATCAGCAGGCGCAGCAGCCAGCGCTGGCGACCGCTGTGAATGTCCGGGCGCGCGGCCAGCCAGGCCAGTGCATGTTCGACGCCGTCGCTGTCGGCCTGGGCCAGCGCCTCGCTTTCCAGGGACAGAATCTCGCCATCGGCCATGACCGCAGCCGGGGCCGCTGCGGGCAGGAGCTGGAGCGACTGTTGCGCGCTTACGTGCTGAGCGATCCATTCACGGGTGGTCTCGTCGGCGAACGGTGTACCGTCGTTCCACCCCAGCGCCTCCAGGCCCGGCAGCCGCTCGAGGAACATACCCAGGTCGCGCTTGACGATGTCGGCCCAGCCGTCGTGAGGCGCCGGTAGTTTGCTCAGGGCCTGGACCAGGTACCACTGCAGGTCCAGCCAGAAATGGTTGACCCCCTCGGCGAACGTGCGCTCGACCTGATCGAGCAATTCGCTCCAGTTCTGCTGCTGATACAGGCGCTTTAGTTGCGCCCGGGATTCGCTCCGGGGCGGCGCCAGGCGCGTGGTGCCGCTGGCGTCCTGCAGGGGCGGCTCGTGCAAGGTGTCCCAGCGCAGGCTTTTCATCAGGCGGTGCGCCGCCAGCCAGCCTTGTGGCTGGTCGCGCAGGTAACCGGCCAAGGTCCGGCCGCTGTCCAACAGGTCGCGCCCGGACTTGATGGCCAGGCTACCCGGGGGGCTGGCCTGGCTGACGGACTCGTGACTGGCGCTGTGCTGGGGCACTACGGCATCGACCCCGCCGGACTGCGCCAGGCGCGCCGACAACGCCCCATGCAACGCATCCAGCTGCGGCCGCTGATCCTCGGGCCAGGCTTGCAACCCATGTTCAAGCCAGGCCAGCGCCGCCACCGTGCGTTCCGCCTCGGCCTTGACCACCTCCGGGTACAGCGACAGGCTGTCCAGCACCTTGCCGCCGGTCAACCACTCCAGGGCCATCTTGCGGCTGTTGGCCCTCACGGGAAGCACATCGCCGGCGTACCGCTCAACCAGCGCCGCCAATAAACCAAGGCCATCGGCCAACCCTGTCTCACCGTCCTTCTGCAGGCGTGCCCACAGGTAGTAAGTGGCGACGCGCAGATCCTTGCAGCGCTGGCCGAGCAACTTCTCCGCCAGCTGAATCACCTCGTCGACGTTCGCGCCGGAGAGCTTGTTGACCTCTTCACGCATGCGCTGGAAGTCATCGTCGTAACCCGGGTCTTCACCGACCGGCGACTGCGCACTGATGGGCTGCAACCAGGATTGCCAGCAGTCGGCCTGGGTACGGGCAAGGGCCAGCGGGTCACGTTCGCCGAGGCAACGGGTGATCAGTTTGAGCAGGCTCATGGGTAACTTCCATTCTGCGCATAAGGCTGCGCTTGAGTGCCTTCGCCGAGAAAAATCTGCGCCGGCAATTCAAAGCCGCGCAACTTGAGCAACGTCAGCGGCCCTGCGCCCAGTTCAGTGCGCAGGTGCCAGGTCAGGTCGAGGCCGTCGGGGGCCCGAAGCTGCACGCGGTACTGGCTGTCGGTGTCGTTCAGGGCGGTGATTTTTGCCTGTTCGAGCAGGCGGATCAGGCCCCAGGTGCCTTCGTAATCGCCGTAAAGGCGTTCATTGGCCAGCACGCTGATCCACAGCAAACGCGTGCCCGGATGCTGGCTGAAGCCCGGCCAGCTGAAGCGCTGCCAGCGTTCCTTCTGGTTAAAGTACTCATGCTTTTCGCCGTTGAGGATGAAAGTGGTCTGCACCACGTCACGCACCGGCTTGCCGCGCAGCTCGAAGCTCAGGCCCATGCCGCCGTCGGTGTAGAGCACGTCGGCGAGGTGGCTGAGCTGGTTGATCGCCGCGAGGAACTTCGGGTTGAAGTGCAGACCCTGGCTGTGCCGCGCGTCGGCCACCCAGCGGCTGCCTTCCTTGCGCAGCACACCGCCCAATTGCTGCTGGAGGAACTGGTCGATGCGCCCGGCGTCGGCGCGGATCATCTGCCCGAGCATCGGCAGCGAGGCGTCACTGCCGGTGGCAGCAAAGGGGTAGCGCCCGGCAAACGCGCCCTGCCAGTCGCGTACGATCGCCCGCTGCCACTGGCTGTTGAGGCCGGCCACCGAGGGTTGCAGGACTCGCTGCCAGGCCTGCTCCAGCGGCTGCACGAACAGGGTCTGGCCGACGCCGTCCCACTCGGCGCCGAGGCTGGCGGCGAGCAGGCTGCCGTAGGCCTGGGTGTCGGTGAGGTCGACGCTGTGGCCCTGGAACACACTTTGCGCCAGGGCCTGGGTCATTGCCTGGGGATTAGGTGCGTTGCTCACTTGCTGCAACTTCAGGCGCACCCGGGTGACGCGGTTGAGGAAGGCTTGCAGGCTCATGCGCTCGCTGTCGTTGGCGTTGTCGGCGTCTTTTCCGAGCAAGGTCAACAATAGCCCAAAGGTGGCGTCCAGCGGGCTGCCTCCGCCGGGCTTGGCCTGCTCGATCACCGGCACTGGCTCCTTGCCGAGCAGTTGCTGCGCCGACTGCACCAGCGAGTCGGCCAGCGCCTGACGACGGGTGCCGGCCTGGCCCTGATAGGCCAGGGTATTCATCAGCGCGATCAGCGGCGACTGGCGCACATCGCTCATCAGCGCCAACTGGTCGATCACCTCGCCAAGGCTGTCCACCGGTTGCCAGCGCAACTGGTTGAGAAAATCCAGCCAGGCGTTGGCGTAGTCCTGGAAGTAACGTTCGGTCAGGCGTTGCTTGAGCTGCTCCGGGCTCAGGTCGGCGGCGAGACGCGCCGGATTGTCGCTGAGCACCCAGTCGATCTCTTCGCGGCGCGCCTCGGCGATGGCGTCGATGGCCGGGCGTATCTGGCCTTCCCAGGCTTGGCGGGTGAACACCCCCGGCACCTCGGCCGAAGTGGCAAACAGCGTCGATGCCTCGGTGTCGCCGACCATCTGCGCCAGGCTCAGCACCGGCGCGTGATTGGCGGCGTTGTCGAGCACGGATTGGTACAGGCTGGCTTCGCCGTTGCGCTGGCCCAGCTGGCCGATCAGCACCTGGCGGACTTGGGCCACCAGCTTGGGATCGGCGTCGATGCGCCAGTCTGGGTGGGCGGCCAGTTGTTCGGTGTAGAACTGCCACAAGCTCGGTGCCAGGGCGTGCCAGAGTCCAGGGGAAAAGTCGGCGCTTTGCGGCTCGGTGTCCACCAGGGCTTGAGCAAGAAAGGCAGGATCGGTTTTTTCCGGGCGGGCCAGCATCAGGTAGGCCTTGAGTTGCGTGTAGGCAGATTGCGCGCGCTTGGCACGCTCGGGGCTGTCCGGTGGCAGCTTGACCAGGGCGTTGAGCTGGGCCTTGAGCGTGGCCGCTGCCGGGTCACGCAACAGGCGCTGGTTGGCCTCGACGTAACGCGGCCATAGCGTGGCCAGCAGTGCGTCGTTCTGGTTCAGGCCGAAACGCTGGTACCACGGCGTGCCGTGGGTGGCGCGGTAATCCAGGCGGCCCAGTTCGCGAGTCAGTTCGTTGAGCGCGCTCAGTTGGGCGTCGCCGGGGGTGGCTTGCTGCAGTGCGGTCAGCGAGGTTTGCAAATGGTGGATCTGCACGCGGTTGCTGAGGAACGACAGCAGCAGGCCGGCGCCCCAGACCAGGGCCACGGTCAAGGCCAAGCCATAAACAACGCGCGGGGCGCTCCAGCCCAGGCGACGGCTTGGTTGTTTTGGTTCGCCGAGCACGCCTTGCCAGGCAGGGTCCATGGGCCAGAAGTGCTCTTCCTCGCGCAGGGTCTTACCCGGCAGTGGCAGGCTGAACCACAGACCGCGCAACGGCAGATCCTGCCTGGAACTGCCGAACCACGGCGTCAGTACCTTACGCCAGCGGGACACGCCTTTGACCTCCAGGTCCCTCGCCAGGCGCGCCAGGAAATCATGCGCCATAGTCTTGTTCATCTGCGCCCAGCCTTCCTGACGCATGGGGCCCAGCAGACTGTGCAGCGACGTTTCCAGTTCTGTTGCGGACAGGCGTGACGGCAGCGCACAACCCACCGCCTGACTTGGGCGCTTGTCCTGCACCCAATTACTGGCACAAACCTGCCACAGGTGCAGGGGCAGCGACCAGCCCAGCGAACCTGCGAGGTCTTGCAGGTGCCGCGCGCCTTTACCCATGTGGTAGTCGTCAGCGCTTTGCTCGGCATTCAACGCCCAGACTATGCCGTCGAGGGCCCGCCAGCGGGTCAAGCGGCGATAGCGCTCGATCACAACATCGTCCAGCTGGTTTTGCACACTGCCGCCCCAGAGCAGCACGGTGTCATCATCAACCAGCCAATGGTCCCGGGTCAGGCCGGGCGCAATAGCCTGGATTTGTTCGGGTTCGCCGACAATGAGCAGGAGTCGGACCTTGGGATGCCAAAAACCGCGGTGGCGCGCCCGCAACGAAGTTCTAATCCTGGCTTCCCATTGTCTGTCCTCGGCGCCAGCCGAATTTGCAGAAGGCCGTTGCGCAGGCTGGGGCTTATCGTCCGACTCAAATGGTTGATAAGTAGCACCGCCAATCCACCGGCCTATCAATTGGTAACCACCCAGGAACACCACCAGCACAATAGTGGTCGCCGAGCTCACCGCAAGCCAAAACGTTTGCCGGACACTACCCGATGCCATGCCCAACGACTCGGGATGGCGCCAGAGCAGCACACTCAAGACCAATCCGGCCATCAACAGCACACTCGCCAGCACACCCAACCCTACAGAGCGTCGAAACTGCATTCGAGATTTCCTATTTCGAAAGGGGTGACACGGGCATCAACACCGTGCTCCAAAGGCCATCGGCGGCAGTTCCGCCGCTGAAAATGAATTGCGGCCCGGCGCCGCGTTCAATCGTTTGCGCCGCAGCGGCGATGGCCAGCCAAGGTGAGGCTTTCCCCGGCTGCCCGAGCAACGCATCGAGGTTGCACAAAGCCTTTGGCAACTGAACCGGCATGGGCACGTCCATCAACACGGTGGCGATGGCGGCATGCCGTTGCGGATCGATCCCCGTCAGCCAGACCCGTTTGACCGCCTGCGCTTGCAGCGGCACCCAGTCGAGGGCCTGGCGCGTGGCGCAGAGCAGATCGGCGTCGGTCGGCTTGCGCTCTTGCTCAGGGCGGTGGAGGTAGGCGATAGGTGCCAGGATGGATTGCATCAGGCGGTTGCCCAGCAGCAAACCAACGGCGACTTCCGCGGTGCCTTCGGTCTGCTCCGGCGCAAGCTGTAACGCTACAACCATCAGCATGGCCTGATCGTTGATGCGTTGGTCGAGCCACCGATCAACTGCGGCCAATCCACAGCCCTCGACGGGTACCGTTATTTGGCGAATACCCGACTCAGCCCATGCCTGTTGCCACACTCGGCACAAAAAATCTTCCGAAAAGCTGCTTTCGATCTCCAACAACAAAGCCAATGGCCTGTCGCCAGGCACCTGAGCCAGAGTTTGCGCCAAGTCGCTGAGTACCTGCGTCATCACCCGCAGCAGCAAGTCGTTTGACGATTCATCCGTTCCACAATACAAACGACTGTGGCGTAATGGTGCTTCGCCCAGCCGAGTCGGTTGAGCCTTCAGAGATTGAATACCGCTGCCCAACTTATTCAACTGCTCATCTGACTGGTCATCTGGATTTCGAAAAGCGGTATGCAGGCTAACACTCAACAATTGCTGAGAGCGCCGACCCTGGCGAATTTTACGAATCAGATCTTCCTCACGGGCTGCATCCCAACCTTCGGCTGCTCCCTGTTGGCCGAAATACACCGCCATTCGCAAGAAGCTCAGCACACACCAACCGAAGATCGGTATACCTACGGCCAACTCCCAGAAATCAACAGGCCACTGGGGCAAGGGGTCATCACCAAATACTACCCCCCCGCCCACACCCACCAACAAACACAGCAACAGCAAGCCGAACCAACGCAAAAACCCAGGTTGTGCAGGACGTAGTGCGAGTGGAGGTACTTTATCTAGTCTGACCGGCATGGCTAACTCGCCTCCACTTCAGGCAACGAAGAAATCAATACGCAACCACGGGCGCATAAATGATCGTCAAAGGCGAGTGGAATGTCGTTGTGTTTAAATACAGGGAGCCTCTCGGCAATCACCGTGCGGCCATGGCCAGAAAGTGGACACAGTACCGAGTATCCCTTGTAAGCCACACCGACACCTGCAAATGTCACCTTAACCGAACCTGAGATAAAGTTGCCGGTACCGGTTGTGATGTCACTAATACAAATGGCGCGTTTCATAGCTCATTCCCGCTCAAAAATCTTCTTTAGTTTTTATGCCACCTGAAACTTTAAAAAGACAAATTGTTCAGATAGAGCGTTCTGTCAATAGTTTCTCTAGTCAAGCAAGCATTTTTTACCGCATTAAAAATTTGCTCTCCAGGCAAAAATATAAATGTTTCAATGGCGCAATTTTCATCCCTCAGTTTTATCCAAGCCCTTTGTGATTTTTTTATCTGTTCTTGAAGAACGGAAATTAACACAGGGTTATCAATTAATCGTTCGGCGATATTTTTATGCAACTCTGCGTAAGACTGGTTCAAAAGTTTGTCAGCCTCTATTGCCTTGCTCTTTAAGCAATGATTTTCAATCTGATTATCCCGAATTTCGCAAGACTCTGGAGAGAATCGATTTAAGTCTGCATGGATCGACCCACATACAGTAATCAATGATAAAAAAAGAAGCCTCGCTATCATTGTGTGCCCCTCGAATGCTTCTAAAATATTTTGTTTCGCTGACAACATTGTTCTTTTTTAGTATTCTCCGCCCGACTACAACCTTCTTGCGACCTTCTGCTTCAAGCAGCACGATACGTCAGAGCTTGGATACCATCCTAATGACTTAATAAGGCGGAAACAAAAAACCATTACTTCTAACTAAATCATCTTGCACGTTTATTATCGCCTCACTGTCGATATTTTTTTCACCATAGGAGTTATCTACGCAATCAACAGAAGTAAGTATTTTGTCATTTTTCGCAACCTCCAAAAAAGCTCTTGCCCCTAAAGATTCCTGAGGCACACCTAATACATATGAGTAAGCCGCCCGACGAAAACCAAAATAGGTTGTATACGTACCAACATCCAGCCATCGACTTACTGGCTTCTTATTAGAGAATTGTATATTCATCTCCAGATCGGAGTTCGACCCCACCCTATAACTTATTGTTTTTTTATTTGCACTGGCGCAAAAAGATACAACTCTACCTTTTGCCTCACTCAATCGACATGAGGCAATTACCATCTCGTCGGCTTTGCACAAATCAACTTCACATGCATATACGTTGGCGCTCACGCAGCACACAAACAACAGGTAGTGCTTAATAATTTTTTTCATATTAGTTCTTTCTCGGCGTCTTTGTACGCGGCCCTTCTTTCTTCCAGGCCTGTATTTCCACCGTTGACTTTTTGCGTAATCCTTTTGACATCTAGATAGCCATTTCCACGCTCTTCCCCGTAGATCTTGTAGCTCAACCAGAACCACAGTGCGCTTCTGATCGCGTTTGGCATTTCATTGATTATTTCCGGACTGTTGACAGCGTCCGAAACAGTTCCGAGCCAATATTTTTTGTAATCACGCATATACCCATTATACTTGTCATACCCTGTAATTTGTATTAACCCCCTACCTCGCAAGTTATATCCATCATCAAGGCTGAATGCTCGATTTCCATTTAGTCTTTGAAAGTGCTTCCGCCCAATCTCACGCTGGTTCGCACGCCGAATAATTTTACCCATCGCATTTCTTAAGTATCCATCTTCTTCCGCCTCATCCGGATGATCCCGATAGTAAGCACTAAAAGACTTGAGTGTCGCAGGCGAATACTCCCAACTTTCAGTGACACCTTTCATGGTTGCCCCTACCTCCCCCTTGATTTGTGCGAAAAAGTGGCGTTGCCGCAACCTAGTATTTAATTTAAACTCTTCCAACCGACCATTAATTTCATTCAATACAACATCGATATCGCCTTCGTCTGCAGCGGGAAATATTTGCTTCAACTGCAAAGTTGTGATCTCCAGCGAATGAGCATTTGAAAACAAATTTGCTAGTCCAACCGGATGAAAGTGAAACACCATCCCTTCCTTAGACAACCCAACTTTCCCTGCCACTTCACCCCACCAGCTTAATTGCTTAATTCGCTGTTTCTCCGCCACCCAATTCAAAATCGGTGCCGAGTTGGTATGCCCCAACACCTCATCCAGTGCATCCCACTTGCCCTGCCGGTAAAACCATTCGCTTTCGCTGAGGATCACCAACTGTGCCAACGATTGCGCCAGCGCAGGCACCCGCAATGCTGTTTGCAATTCGTCGGCGGTCATTTTGCCGTTGCGGTCTCGGTCGATGATTTCGTACAGGCGAGTCTGCATCCGCCCTTTGTCCCATTTTTCCGCCCGGTCGCGCAGGCGGTCCTTCGACTCTTCACCGAGCACGCCGGTGACACTGAACAGATAGGACAGGCTCAACTGCGGCAGGGCGTAGTTGTAAAGAACGTCGTAACCGTCCCAGGACCAGGGACTGACCCAGGGCGTAACACCCACCTCCTCACGCACCCAACCGTCCAGCGGTTTTCCGGCTGCGTCATAGAGCAGGCCCTCAAGGCGGTACCAGTTGTAGGTTTTGCCGCTGGCACCGGAGGATGCCTGGATTTTTCGCTCGTTCGGCAAGCCGTCGAGCAGGCTTTTGGGCACCAGCAGGTCGGCATCGCTGCTGGGATTGTCGCGGCTCCAGATGGGCAAAAGGCTGGCGCTGATGTGATCTTGAAGCGCCGACACCGGCGTGCCCTTTGCAAGCTTCAGCCAGGTCTTGTGTTTATCCGGCAGGCGCTGGGCCCAGACACGGCTCGCGGCGAAGAAGGCTTCCACGTCATCATCGCTGAAGACCTCCAGATGCAGCTTTTGCTGTGGCGCGGTTTCGTCGCATTCCTGATACCGGCCGAGATGCCCAATCAGCTCGCCGGCCTTGATGGGCGCAGGCTGCTCGAGTACCACAACGTTGTCAAAAGCCAGTGGTTTGCGCTCACTCTGCAACGAGTCGAAGTACACATACTGGGCGACGCGTTCCAGCTTGCGGAATTCGCCTTCGCCACTGAGGGTTACTGATGCCCCTTTCAACAAACTACCCAGCGTTTTTTCCTCAGAGCTCGGCTCCGGGTAAACACTCAATTCGTCAGTGACAACACAGTATTCGCCACTCGGTAAACGTTCCAGCGAGTTGAATTTCACATAGCCCTGTAACGAGCCATCCGCAGTACATAGAAACGCCGGGCCATGGCTGTTTTCCAGCTTGCGAAAGTTGCCGTTGCCACTGATTGTCACTTGCGCGCCGACGGGCAGAAAGTCGATCACTTGGCCTTGACGATCCATGTGCCGAACATTCGCCCCCCGTTGTTCCGGGTGGCCGGGCATTCTATCGGGAGCGTCGAGTTTGACGCGAAGTACCGGGTTATAAGGCCAGAAGCTTGGGCGTGGCAGCTGTGGAGCCGCTTCATAATGCGCCCAATCTTCCAGGTGCATGTACAGGCTGTAAAAGGTCAGGCCAGGCGGTTCTTCGTCGCTGCCATCCATCTTCGGTGCTTGCAGGTGATGCCGGACCAGCACAAACCCCGAAGCAAACGGCGCTTTGAGGGTGCCCCCTGCCTCTGGATAAAAGGTGCTAAGCGGTGTGTGCTCGGGAACGCGGTAGGCTACAACCTCACCGTCAGCCAGACAGCGCACCTGAGACAGAGCATTGGTGCCTGTGGTACCGGAATCGAAATGCACGCCGCCATGCCACAGACCATTGCGACCCAACGGGTAGTAACCGGCTTGGGCTTTGGCCAGTTGGGTCAACTGCTGCAACGGGTTGCCACGGTCGCCGAAGGGGTGTCTCCAGTTCTTCAGCGGCGGCGTTGACACAGTCGGTCGCGCTAGTGGCGAGAGTATGCGCATGCCGAGTGACGGTGTCGCAGGAGACGATTGTGTCTCGAGTGTCGGAGGTGGCAGATCGGCGCGCCGGGCTCGCTCGCGTCGATAGCTGATCTCGTCCTTAATAACCTCAAAAATGTAGCCGAGCATGTTTATCCGTTCCTTGTGATGAAGCAGGCGTTGTACGAGGTAATGGCGTTCCGGATTAGCCGGAGATTTTGATCAAGCCCAGATGCTTGGCCGCGTAATCGCGCAACTGCGGCAACACGGGTATCTCCGGTACTTGCGTGACCGCACCGCTGTACTCGAAATGCGCCGCCTTGACCTTGTGATCCCCCGCCGTGCCCGACTCGATGCTGTTCGTATCCAGGCTGAAGTAACTGCCCCCGCCGTTGAGGACGATTTTCTTCTTCGCCGTGATGTGGATTTCATCTTCGGTGCTGGTGATGTCCAGGCCATGCCGGGCAATCAGTTCCAGGCGATCGTTCTGCGCCTGCACGCTCACCGGGCCCTGATTGGCGATCAGCTTGATGCCGAGCTTGCGCACGAACAGGCTCAGGCCCTGGCCGACGCCGATGAACAGGCGCTTGACCACGCTGAGGTCGGCTTCACCGCCGGCGTTGAGCATCAGGTTTTTCTCGGCGGCCAGTTGCAGGTGCTGGCCGCTGGTGAGGGCGATGCCTTGCGGGGCGCTGAGCAGCAGGACCTGGGATTTGAGTTGTTCGAGGTCCTGGCGCAACAGGTTCAGTTGTGCTGCGACGTCGGCCGGATCGGCGTTGGCGGTTTGGGCGTCGACCGACAGTTGTTGCAGTTGTTCGCCGGCCTGTTGCAGGCGGCCGACGGCAGCATCCATGTCGAGTTGCGCACCTTTGGCTTTCTCCTGTTTGTCCGCGCTGATGAAAAGACCCTTGCCGCCACGAATGGCGCCCCAATCATCGGTGCGCAGCTCAAACCCTTCCCCGCGCTTCTTGCGCTGGCCATCCACCAGATGCCCCAGATTCAACTGGCTCTTGCCGCCATACTCGGTACTGAGCTTGATGTGCTCCTGCCCCCGCGTGTCATCCATGCGCAACTTGTTGTTGGCCGGCGTGCGCAGCACGTTGCGGTGGTCGTTGCGCTGGGTCACCAGGTCCGGGTGCTGGTCGTCGTGCAGGGCGTGGGCGATGTAGGGGCGGTCCGGGTCGCCCTGCTCGAAGGCGATGGCCACTTCGGTGCCGGCGATCAGTGGCAGGTGCAGGCCGTAGGTGTCGCCGGCGTAGGCGCGGGCCTGGCGCAGCCATTTGCTTTCGCGGCCGGCGGGCCAGGTGTCGCGGTCGAAGAGGAACTTGACCCGGTAGCGCCCTTGCATGTCGATTTCGGTGTAGAGGGGGTTGCTCTGGGGGTGGGTGATGCGTGCCGGCAGGGTGCCGGCGATCTGTGGTTTGGGTGGGACCTCTGGGCGAAAGCACAGGCGCAAGGCGTAGGGCATGGC
>NZ_JAGYGI010000055.1:0-16472 GCF_019947365.1 Pseudomonas sp. GL-R-26
GACTCAGGCTGGTCTCAATACTGGACACGATAACCCGGCTTAACCGCTTAACCTGAACCGCCGTATACGGAACCGTACGTACGGTGGTGTGAGAGGACGGCGGATGTAAATCCGCCTCCTACTCGATCAGCACGTTGCAGAAAGGAAAAAAACCGCCTGGGCAGGCGGCTATAAGGGGAGATCGGCAGGTTTTCCAGCGAATGCATGAATTATCCACAGCGACTGCCGGGCAGTGAAATCAACTCTGGCTATGCTGGTGATAGGCGACCACCACGCCTTGCAATGAAGCGGGGGCAATCAGGTTGGGGCATTTACCGCACAGGATTGGTGCGGTGCGTGTGTCTTGATTATCCAACCGATTGAAATTTAAGCGTTTATGCCGATGGCACGGGCCTTGCGAAGGTCTGGACGTCCGAGTGACAAGGAGTACGGCATGATCCGCACCTATTTTGATGAGATGTACGATGCCGGCGGCCTGGTCCGCCCGCATTATCGGGAGTTTGCCCGTTGGCTGGCCGAGACGCCTGACGAGCTTTTGGCACAACGGCGACGCGAGGCCGATCTGCTGTTTCATCGCGCCGGGATTACTTTCACGCTCTACGGGGACGAGCAGGGCACAGAGCGCCTGATTCCCTTCGACACCATCCCCCGCAGCATCCCCGCCAGCGAATGGCGGATTGTCGAGCGCGGCTGCATCCAGCGGGTCAAGGCGTTGAACATGTTCCTCGCCGATCTCTACCACGAGCAGCGCATCATCAAGGCCGGCATCATTCCGGCCGAGCAGGTGCTGGCCAACGAGCAGTACCAGTTGGCGATGCAAGGGCTGGATCTGCACCGCGATATCTATTCGCACATTTCCGGCGTCGACCTGGTGCGTGACGGCGACGGCACCTACTACGTGCTCGAAGACAATCTGCGTACACCGAGCGGCGTCAGCTACATGCTCGAAGACCGCAAGATGATGATGCGCCTGTTCCCCGAGTTGTTCGCGGCGCAACGCATTGCCCCCATCGACCACTACCCGAACCTGCTGCTCGACACCCTGAAAAGCTCAAGCCCGATCGATAACCCGAGCGTAGTGGTGCTGACGCCGGGGCGCTTCAACAGTGCGTTCTTCGAGCATGCGTTCCTGGCGCGGGAAATGGGCGTGGAACTGGTGGAGGGCGCGGACCTGTTCGTGCGTGACGACAAGGTCTACATGCGCACCACCGACGGGCCGAAAGCGGTCGACGTGATTTATCGTCGCCTCGACGACGCCTTCCTCGATCCCCTGGCCTTCAACCCGGAATCGATGCTCGGCGTGCCGGGGCTGCTGTCGTCCTACCGTTCCGGCAACGTGGTGCTGGCCAATGCCATCGGCACGGGCGTGGCGGACGACAAGTCGGTGTATCCGTTCGTTACCGACATGATCCGTTTCTACCTCGATGAAGAACCGATCCTGAAGAACGTGCCGACCTGGCAGTGCCGTAATCCCTCTGAGCTTTCCCACGTGCTGGCCAATCTTCCAGAACTGGTGGTCAAGGAAACCCAAGGCTCCGGCGGGTACGGAATGCTGGTGGGGCCGGCGGCGACGGCGGCGGAAATCGAAGCCTTCCGCGCGCGGATCATCGCCAAGCCCCATGCGTATATCGCGCAACCGACGCTGTCGCTGTCGACCTGTCCGACCTTTGTCGAAAACGGCATTGCGCCACGCCACATCGACTTGCGGCCGTTTGTCCTGTCGGGTCGTGAAACCCGGGTCGTGCCCGGCGGTTTGACCCGCGTTGCCCTGCGCGAAGGCTCCCTGGTGGTCAATTCCTCCCAGGGCGGCGGAACCAAGGACACCTGGGTGGTCGAGGATTAAAGGAAGCCTGTCATGTTAAGTAGAACTGCCTCGGATTTGTATTGGATGTCGCGTTACCTGGAGCGGGCGGAAAACCTCGCGCGGATGCTCGACATCAGCTATTCGCTGTCGCTGATGCCGCAGGACGGTCGTGGCGACGGTTTGCACGAACTGGCCATGCCGTTGTTGATCACCGGCACCCTGGACGATTACCTGGCGCGCCATGGCGAACTGCATGCCGAACGGCTGCTGCATTTCTTCGCCCTGGATGCGGCCAACCCGGCGAGCATCTACAGCTGCCTCGGTGCCGCACGGGCCAGCGCCCATGCGGTGCGTGGGCGCATCACCGCCGATATGTGGGAGAACATCAACGCCACCTGGCTGGAAATTCGCGGCATCGCCGAACAGGGCCTCAGTCGCTACGGCATGAGCCGTTTCTGCGAGTGGATCAAGGAACGTTCACACCTGTTCCGGGGCGCGTCCTACGGCACCATCATGCGTAACGACGCGTTTCGCTTCATTCGTCTGGGGACCTTTATCGAACGGGCGGACAACACTTTGCGCCTGCTCGATGCCCGCTACGAAATGGCCGGCGATCAGGCCGAAGCGGTCAGCGATGGCACCGCTCATGCGTATTACCAATGGAGCGCGTTGTTGCGGGCGTTGTCGTCGTTCGAGGCCTACACGGAAATCTACCGCGACGCCCCCGGCGCCCGGCATGTCGCCGAATTGCTGTTGCTGCGGGCCGATGTACCGCGATCCCTGCGTGCCTGCACCGAAGAAATCGACCAGATCCTCGCGCAATTGCCGGGGGCCAACGGTCGTCCCGCACAACGCCTGGCGGCAGAAATGGACGCACGCCTGCGCTACACCGGTATCCATGAAATTCTCGAAGAAGGCCTGCACGCCTGGCTGACCGAGTTCATCCCGCTGGTGCGCCAGTTGGGTAACGCGATTCACAGTTCTTATCTGGAGGCCGCATGAGACTTTCCATTAGCCACGAGACCACCTATCACTACGAAGACAAGGTGCGGGCGAGCATCCAGTATCTGCGCCTGACTCCCCACGACAGCGAGCGCCAGCATGTGCTCAGCTGGCAGCTCGATCTGCCGCGTCCGGTGCGGGCGCAACTCGATCCGTTCGGCAACATCCTGCATGTGCTGACCATGGACGAGCCCCACGAGGCGATCATCATCGGCGCCCGTGGCCAGGTCGATATCGACGAATGGCGTGAGGCCGAACACGAGAGCCAGTCGGCACTGCCGTTCCTGCGCTTTACTCGTTTGACCGAAGCCGACGCCGCCCTGCGTGCGTTCGCCGAGAAGGAGTGCAAGCAACGCCGCGATCGTACGGCGCTGATCGATCTGATGCATGGGCTCAACCAGCATATGACCTATACGCCGGGCTCCACGGAAGTGGACACCAGCGCGGCCCAGGCCTTTGCCGGAGGCTCCGGCGTGTGTCAGGACCACACCCACGCGTTTCTCGCCTGTACCCGCAGCCTGGGCATTCCAGCGCGTTATGTGTCGGGCTATCTGTACAGCGAAAGCAGCGAACACCTGGCCAGCCATGCCTGGGCGGAAGCTTGGTTGGATGATGCCTGGTACAGCTTCGACGTAACGAATGAACTGGCCCGGCCGGAACGCCACCTGAAGCTGGCGGTGGGCCTGGACTACCTGGATGCCTGCCCGGTGCGCGGCATGCGCCGGGGCGGCGGGTGTGAGCAGATGCACGCCAAGGTGCTGGTGTCACCGACGCCCGCGCCGGTGATCTCAGTGCAGCAGTAATCGCGGTCCATTGATGCAAGAGGGAGTTCTGTGGCGAGGGAGCTTGCTCCCGCTCGGCTGCGCAGCAGTCGCAAACCTGGTGAATGCAATTTACCTGACGGATTGCATCGCCTGAATTGAGGGCCGCTTCGCGCCCCAGCGGGAGCAAGCTCCCTCGCCACAGATATGTGTTACTTGGCGGAAACCTGTTTACGCCCAACCATATGCTGCAAATACCCCACCAGCATCTGCAGATCCCCATCCGGCAACACCTCGGTCGAGAACCCGGGCATCTTCGCCTGCGGCCACTGGCGCAAACTCTGTGGATCGCGAATGTAGCGCTTGAGGAAGTCCGCGCCGAAGTACTCGGTCGGGTTGTACGGAACATTCAGGTCCGGCCCGAATTGCGCGTCCCCGGCGCCATTCAGTCGATGACACGCCAGGCAGTTCTTCTGGAACAACGCAAAGCCCTTGTTCACCGGATCATCCGCCTTCAAGGCCGGATCGGGCAGCAGGGCAGGGAAGCGCTCGGCTACGGGCGACAGGCGTTTGATGCTCGCCACCTGGAACGGCCATTGCTCGGGGCTGATGTTGCCTGCCTGCGGATTGCTCCAGACCAGATAGAACGGCCCGGCGCCTGGCTTGCCTTCCGATAGCGGCGGCCAGGGTTTGGCCGGGTCTTCGATCGCCAGCCAGGCCTGTGCCCCTTGGGTGTTGAGCAAGGGCGCCGCGGCCATTTCGGCGGCAAAGCCATCCAGGGCCACGGCTTGCAGGTGGTCCTCAGGCTTGATGCCGGTCAGCAATGCGGACAGCGGCACGGCGCGGTAACTCATGTCCCGTTTGTAGGAAACGTCGTTGCTGATGTTGATGGTTTGAACCTGAGGATGCGTGAGCAATTGCTCGGTCTGCCAGGTGCGACTGTTCGCGCCCAGCTCCAGGTTCAGCTGTGCGGCATACAGGGGCGAGCCGAACAGCATGGCCCCGAGAAGAATGAGCATTTTCAAGTGATCGCCGTCCATGTCGTGCAAGTGCCGTAAAGATTGGCACAGCCACGCTGGCCCGGGTAGCGGGCCAGTCACATTTTGAGAGTGGCAATTCAAAAACTGTGACGCCGTATCTTTTAGACGCGACTAGCCGATGACCTTGGTCAGGTTCGGCAGTATCAACAACAGCGTGGTGGCGAAAAGGATGAGCCCGGCTTGACGTACTTTCGATTGTTTGAACATGGCTTGACCGCCTTTTTTGTTATTTCCTGATGCCTGCCCACATAGCTCCATGATGGCAGCGCGTTGCACTTCCTGTAGTGACGAGCGCCTCGGCAAAACCCGACGACAACTTCGTACAAGTTCACCTTAGAGCCCGCGTTAAGCTTGGCTTAGATCCATTTCGTATGGTGTTCTTGCAATTCGCTTTAAAAAAGGCATGAGGCCTATTGCCAGCTTCTTTGCCGCCCGTTGGCTAGACAGCTTGCTGTCGTGAATCGGTTAATCCGGTAGCTGACTACCGTCCGTCTGAGCGTGAGCGTCAACGTCTGTGAGCGCTGCGGTCATTGAATCAAACGCGGCTCGGGCCAAGAGTGGGCACTCGGTATTTACCCACATGCACTGCGGTTCGAGGATGTCATGACCCAAGCATTGATTTTCGACGCGTTACGCACGCCCCGTGGCAAAGGCAAGGCCGATGGCGCCTTGCACAGCGTCAAGCCGGTGAGCCTGGTTGCCGGTTTGCTCACCGCACTGCAACAGCGCACGGCACTGGACACCAGCCAGGTCGATGACGTGGTGCTTGGCTGCGTGACACCGATAGGCGATCAAGGTTCTGACATCGCCAAGACCGCCGCTCAGGTGGCCGATTGGGATGTCAGTGTGGCGGGGGTGCAGATCAACCGCTTCTGCGCTTCCGGGCTGGAGGCGGTCAACCTCGGTGCGATGAAGGTGCGCTCCGGCTTCGAAGACCTGGTGGTGGTCGGTGGTGTCGAGTCGATGTCCCGGGTGCCGATGGGTAGCGATGGCGGGGCCTGGGCGCTGGACCCGGCGACCAACCTGCACAGTCAATTCACGCCACAGGGCGTGGGTGCCGACCTGATCGCCACCCTTGAAGGTTTCAGCCGTCAGGATGTCGATGCCTACGCGCTGCATTCCCAGCAAAAGGCTGCGCGGGCGCGGGCCGACGGTTCGTTCAACAAGTCGCTGGTGCCGGTGCGGGACCAGAACGGCATCATCCTGCTCGATCACGATGAGTTCATCCGCGCCGAATCGACCCTGGAAGGCCTGGGTAAGCTCAAGCCGAGTTTCGAGATGATGGGGCAGATGGGCTTCGATGCCACCGCGCTGCGGGTCTACAGCCATGTCGAGCGGATCAATCATGTGCACACCCCCGGCAACAGTTCCGGGATTGTCGATGGTGCGGCGCTGATGCTCATCGGCTCCGAAGCCAAGGGCCGGGCGCTGGGCTTGCAGCCACGGGCGCGGATTGTCGCCACGGCAGTCACCAGCACCGATCCGACCATCATGCTCACCGGCCCCGCGCCGGCGACCCGCAAGGCGTTGGCCAAGGCCGGGCTGCGGGTCGAAGACATCGATCTGTTCGAGGTCAACGAGGCGTTCGCGTCGGTGGTGTTGAAATTCATCAAGGACATGGCCGTCGATCCGGACAAGGTCAATGTCAACGGCGGCTCAATCGCCATGGGCCACCCGCTGGGCGCCACTGGTTGCGCCATTCTCGGCACGCTGCTCGATGAACTGGAAGCCCGGCGCCTGCGTTATGGCCTCGCGACCCTGTGTGTCGGCGGCGGCATGGGCATTGCCACCATCATCGAACGCCTCTGAGCCCGGACTTCAAGGAACCCCTTTATGAACGAAGCCATTCGTTACGAAAAAGACCAGGACCAGATCGTTGTCCTGACCATCGACATGCCGGGCCAGAGCGCCAACACCATGAACGCGGTGTATCGCGAGGCCATGGCGGACTGCGTTGCGCGGCTGGTGGCCGACAAGGACAGCATCGCCGGCGTGATCATCACCTCGGGCAAGAAGACCTTCTTCGCTGGCGGCGACCTCAACGAATTGATCAAGGTCGGCAAACCCCAGGCCAAGGCCTTCTACGACATGGTGCTGAGCCTCAAGGGCCAGTTGCGCACCCTGGAAACCCTTGGCAAGCCGGTGGTTGCGGCGATCAATGGCGCCGCATTGGGCGGCGGCTGGGAAATCTGCCTGGCCTGCCATCACCGCGTGGCGCTGGACAACCCGTCGGTGCAACTCGGTCTGCCGGAAGTCACCCTCGGCCTGCTGCCGGGCGGTGGAGGCGTGGTGCGCATGGTGCGCATGCTCGGCCTGGAAAAAGCCCTGCCTTATCTGCTTGAAGGCAAGAGGCTGCGACCGCAACAGGCGTTGCAGGCAGGATTGATCGACTCGCTGGCGAGCGATCACGAAGACCTGTTGGCCAAGGCGCGAGCGTGGATCCTCGCCAATCCGGCGGCGGTGCAGCGCTGGGACGTGAAGGGCTACCAGATTCCTGGCGGCACACCGTCAAACCCGAAAGTCGCACAGATGCTGGCGATTGCGCCGTCGATACTGCGCAGCAAAACCCAGGGCACGATGCCCGCGCCGGAGAAAATCCTCTGCGCGGCGGTCGAGGGCGCCCAGGTGGATTTCGATACGGCGCACCTGATCGAAACCCGCTACTTCACCGAACTGACCACCGGCCAGGTCTCGAAAAACCTGATTGGCACATTCTGGTTCCAGCTCAATGAAATCAATGCCGGCGGCTCGCGGCCTCAGGGTTTTGCGCCTTATGTCACCCGTAAGGTCGGCGTGCTCGGCGCCGGGATGATGGGCGCCGGTATCGCCTTTGTCAGTGCGTCGGCGGGGATCGAGGTGGTGCTCAAGGACATCAGCCTCGCGGCGGCGGAGAAGGGCAAGGCACATTCGGCGGCGCTGCTGGACAAGAAAGTCGCTCGCGGACAAATGAGCATCGAGCAACGCGACACCGTTCTGTCACGCATTCAAACCAGCGAAAGCGATGCCGACCTGGCCGGTTGCGACCTGATCATCGAGGCCGTGTTCGAGGATCGGGATTTGAAGGCCAAGGTCTCGTTGGCGGCGCAGAAGGTCGTCGGCGCGGACGCGGTGATCGCCTCCAACACCTCGACCTTGCCGATCAGCGGCCTGGCGTGCGCCGTGCCCGATCAGAGCAAGTTCATCGGCCTGCACTTTTTCAGCCCCGTGGAAAAAATGCCGCTGGTGGAAATCATCAAGGGCGCCAACACCAGCGACGAAACCCTGGCCCGCGGCTTCGATTACGTCCTGCAAATCAAGAAAACCCCGATTGTGGTCAACGACAGTCGCGGTTTCTTCACGTCGCGGGTGTTCGGCACCTTCACCAACGAAGGCATCGCCATGTTGGGCGAGGGCGTGAGCGCGGCGATGATCGAGACTGAAGCGCGCAAGGCCGGCATGCCTATAGGACCGTTGGCGATCTCTGACGAAGTCTCCCTCAGCCTGATGAGCCATATCCGTCTGCAAACCGCCAAAGACCTGCAAGCAGAAGGCAAACCGCTGACAGAACACCCGGCATTTACCGTGATTGATTTGTTGCTCAATGAGCTCAAGCGTCCGGGCAAGGCTGGCGGTGGAGGTTTCTACGAGTATCCGGCGGGCGGCCAGAAACACCTGTGGCCAGAGTTGAAAGCCCGCTTCGAGAAAGCCGACGGTCAGATTTCACCTAAAGATGTGCGCGATCGTCTGCTGTTCGTGCAAGCCATCGAAACCGTGCGCTGTGTGGAGGAGGGCGTGCTGACCTCGACGGCGGATGCCAACGTTGGCTCGATCTTCGGCATCGGTTTCGCCGCCTGGACCGGCGGTGCACTGCAGTTCATCAACCAGTACGGCGTGCAGGACTTTGTTGCCCGCGCCCAGTATCTGGCCACGCAGTATGGCGAGCGGTTCGCGCCACCCGCCTTGCTGCTGGAAAAGGCTGCCAAGGGGGAGACGTTCTAAGGGGGAGATGATGCGTTTCGGGGCTTGCCTTGTTACAGCGTTTCAAGGCAGGCTCTGGGGTGTGCATTATTCCCATCACGTGTCAGGTATTTTTTATGTCGTTACGCATCTGCATTCTGGAAACCGACCACCTGCGTCCGGAATTGGTTGACCAATATCAGGGCTACGGGCAGATGTTCAAACACCTGTTTTCGCAGCAACCGATTGCCGCCGAGTTCACCGTCTACAACGTGGTGCAGGGTGAATACCCAAGCGACGACCTGACGTTCGACGCCTACCTGGTGACAGGCAGCAAGGCCGATTCCTTCGGCACCGACCCGTGGATCGAAACCCTCAAGAAATATCTGCTGACCCGCTACGAGCGCGGCGACAAGTTGCTGGGCGTCTGCTTCGGTCATCAGTTGCTGGCGCTGCTGCTCGGTGGCAAGAGCGAGCGTGCGACCCAGGGCTGGGGCGTCGGCACCCACAAATACAAATTGGCCGCCAAGGCACCATGGATGAGTCCGGTGCGCGAAGAGCTGACGCTACTGATCAGTCACCAGGACCAGGTTACGTCACTGCCGGAGAACGCCACGGTTATTGCTTCCAGCGATTTCTGCCCGTATGCGGCCTACCACATCAACGATCAGGTGCTGTGCTTCCAGGGGCATCCGGAATTCATCCACGACTACTCCCGCGCCCTGTTGGAGATTCGCCAGCAGGCACTGGGTGAGCAGGTCTACTCCAAGGGTATCGCGAGCCTGGAACAGGAACACCACGGCGCCACGGTTGCCGAGTGGATGATGCGGTTTGTGGCGCACAAGCCGAAATCAGAAGCTGTTTAAAGCTGAAACCCGCTCCCTCAGGTGTACCGCAGACCTGTGGGAGCGTGGCTTGTCGGATCGCCGCACCGCCGCGATCGAGTGCGAAGCACTCGCCTTGGATTTAAAGCCACCCCGACTTCTTGAAACTCGCCCACAACCCCAGACAACCTACCGTAATAAACCCCAGCACCCCGAAATACCCGTAGTGCCAGTTCAACTCCGGCATGTTCTGGAAGTTCATCCCGTAAATCCCAGCCACTGCTGTCGGGAAGGCCAGGATCGCCGCCCAGGCCGCAAACTTGCGTTGCACCACGCTCTGGCGAGAGGCCTCCAACAGCACCCCGACTTCAATCGTCTGGCTGGCAATATCCGCCAGCGTCGTCAGGTCTTCCATCTGCCGCGTTACATGAATCTGCACATCGCGAAAGTACGGCCGCATGTTCTTGTCGATGAACGGGAAGCTCAGTCTCTGCAGCTCCTCTCCTATCTCAATCATCGGTGCCACATAACGACGCAAGCGCAAAACATCACGACGCAGGCCATGCAGCCTTTGGATATCGTAGTCATTCAACGAGCCACATAACACATTGCCCTCCAGCTCATCGATTTCCGCGTGAATGGCTTCGCCCATCGGCTGGTAGTTTTCGATCACGAAATCGAGGATGGCATAGAGTACGAAGTCTTCCCCGTGCTCAAGCAATAGCGGACGCGCCTCACAGCGCTGTCGGACATGGGCGTAGGACGCCGAGTGACCGTTGCGGGCAGTAATGATGTAGCCATTGCCGGCAAAGATATGCGTCTCGATGAACTTGAGTTTGCCTTCATCCCGGATGGGCGAATAGGTCACGATGAACAACGCATCGCCGAAGGTTTCCAGCTTCGGTCGGCTGTGCTTTTCCAGGGCGTCTTCGATCGCCAGTTCGTGCAGGTTGAACTGGCGTTGCAGGTTGTAGAGTTCCTCGGCGTTCGGCTCTTCAAGGCCGATCCAGACAAAGTGCCCTGGCTTGGCAGCCCAGGCGGCGCCTTCGTCGAGGGTGATATTGGTGACTCTTTTACCGGCGCTATAAACCGCAGCAGCAACAACTCTACCCATGATGGTGGTTCACTTCTTATGGCAGCTTTTAATAGGCAGCAAATGCAATGGCAGTGTGGATCAGCTTAGCCTCGCAGTGTTTGAGAGTCAGTTAAATCTGCCGAGTTCTGGGGAAAGACGCGCAGGCAAAAGAAAACCCGCACCAGGCGGGTTTTGTTTTTCAGGCGGCTTGCAGTTGCCGGTCCATCGATTCGATGCATTCACGCATCTGCTCGCGGCACTGGGCGATCAGCAGGGGCATGTCGTCCAGGCTCAATCCGGCGGTGGGAATCGCCGGCAACGAGCGAATCAGGATTTTCCCGCTGCGCCAGCGGTTCAATTGCATGTGTTTGACGTAACTGCTGACACACACTGGGACAATCGGCACCCCGGCGGCAATGGCCATCTGAAAGGCGCCTTTCTTGAAGGGCAGCAAGTCCTCACCCAGGTTGCGCGTGCCTTCCGGGAAAACCCAGATCGAGGTGTCTTTGTTTTGCAGGGTGTGGGTGGTGGTCAACATCGACTGGCGTGCCTTTTGCGCATTGCCGCGGTCGATCAGCACATTGCCGGCTAGCCAGAACAATTGCCCGAACAGCGGCACCCACTTCAGGCTCTTTTTGCCGATGCACACGGTACGGCGGGGCACCACGTTGCCAAACACAAACAGGTCATAGTTGGACTGGTGATTGGCGATGATCACGCAACTGTCGGGTTTATCCATCAACGGACCGACTTCGGCCTTCACCCGCAAACGCAAAATGCACATGGCCGGCCATGCGTACAGGCGTGCGCACAGACGGCTGTTGTCCGGATTGAATGGCCGGCACAGGCCGAGAATCACCCCCAGCACACCCGCCACGATAAAGTGCAGGCCCATCAATGACATACGCAACACAAACAGCATTTACAGGCCCCACCGGGACAAAAGGTGGCGCAGTGTACGGATGTGCACTGTTTTCGGCAATTGCTCCCAGGGAAGTAGGAGATGGCCGATGTTTGAGCTGATGTTTCCAACTATTTGGTCAGATGCGGTCTAGAGCGTTTACAGACGTATAACGCAGGCATGTATGAAAAAGCCCGACACGACGGTCGGGCTTTTCGTTGCAGCAGATCCGGGCTTAGCCCAAATGTTCCTGATCCTGGATGATCGCGTTGTCCAGGGCCTCCAGCAGCGCTTTGCGCACTTTCAGCTTGGTGTTCTTGTGCGCGGTCATGTTGATCTTCTTCAACTGACGAGCCGCCGCCAGTGCCGCGCCTTGCAGTTCTTCAGGCGAGACCACCACATCAAGGAAGCCGGCAGCCACGGCGCCTTGTGGATTGAACATCTCGCCGTTGACCACCGAGCGCTGCAACGCCACCTTGTTCAGACGGTCACGGGCAATCTCGATGCCCGCGTGGTGCATGGTCATGCCGATCTGTACTTCGTTCAGGCCAATGCTGAACGCGCCTTCTACGCCGATGCGATAGTCGGCCGACAACAGCAGGAACGCGCCCTTGGCCACAGCATGCCCCGGGCATGCAACGATCACCGGGAAAGGGTGCGACAGCAGGCGGCGGGCCAGGGTCGAGCCGGCGGTCACCAGTGCCACGGCTTCTCTAGGACCGGCCGTCATCACCTTCAGGTCATAACCGCCAGAGAGAATGCCCGGCTGGCCGGTAATGATCACCACCGCACGATCAGTCACGGCCCGATCCAGCGCAGCGTTGAACTCGGCAATCACATCCGGGGAGATGGCGTTGACCTTGCCATTGCTCAAGGTCAGGGTCGCGATACCGTCTTCGAGATGGTAGGAAATCAACTCACTCATGACGCTATTCCTTTCAATAAAGTTGGGCAGACGTTACCCACCGCCGCAGGCCAGGTAAAGCGCCGTGACTGACCCGTCAGTCACCCTTTTCCCGCCCGCCAAGCGTAGCCCGCCGTGCCTGCTGCGCATTCCCCTCTATATAGAAGAGGGCACGAAGCCGGAGATTGGCCGGTTTGCCATGGCCTGGAGCGACCGGAAACACTGAATCGCGTTAACCGCATGAAAATTCTGAAAAAATGTTTGCCATCGGAAAAGCTTTCGACTACATTAGCGCGCCTCGACAGACAGAACATGTTTGACGAGATACGGTGAAGTGTCCGAGTGGCTTAAGGAGCACGCCTGGAAAGTGTGTATACAGGAAACTGTATCGAGAGTTCGAATCTCTCCTTCACCGCCAAATTCGATGTAGACAAAACCCCTGGTTTCGAAAGAAATCGGGGGTTTTGTGTTTTTGGCGTTTGATTTTCGGCACGTAAGAAACAAGAGGCGTCTACCGTACTGGCAGTGACCTGGCAGTGACCTGGCAGGTCCGGCTGTTAGACTGCTCAAACTCTTCGAACGGAATCGACATCATGCTCCATCCTCGCGTCAATTTTCGCGGTGCAGCCAAGCTCATCGCGGTTGTGTCGATAGTTGCCATGTCATCACTGGCCCTTGCATCCGCCCCTGCAACTTTTCCCGACGCTGAAGCCAGTGACCCGGCCAGACTCGGGTGGATGGTCGGTTCTCCACCCCCTGCCGATCGCACCGTGCGATTTGAAGACGGCAGCTATTTCCAGTTCCCGGCAATGCGCTGGAGTGTTTCGAATTTCCGGCAACTGATGCCGACGATCAACGTTTCACGCGGCCTGGGGGCTCCGGTTCCACTGGAGATAGCACTACGCAAAGATATCGACGGGATCAGTTTTGTCCCCCTTGGCGCCAAGGCGCCTATGACCTGGGAGCAATCCCTCGCAGCCACGTACACCGATGGCATTGTTGTGATGCACCGCGGGAAAGTTGTCTACGAACGTTACTTCGGCGTGTTGAAGCCGGACGGCCAGCACGCGGCGATGTCAGTGACCAAGTCCGTGGTCGGCACGCTGGGTGCCATGTTGGTGGCGCAGGGACGCATCGATGCTGACAAGCGGGTTGCCGAATATGTACCTGAGCTGACGGATTCTGCGTTTGGCAACGCCACGGTGCGGCAGGTGCTCGACATGACCACGGGCCTCAAATACAGCGAGGACTACGCAGACCCGAACGCCGAGGTCTGGGCCCATGCCAGGGCAGGCAGTCCGTTGCCAAAACCCAAGGGTTATGACGGCCCTCGCAGTTACTACGAATTTTTGCAGACGGTGCAACCACAAGGTGAGCACGGCAAAGCGTTCGCCTACAAAACCGTCAACACCGACGTGTTGGGCTGGGTCATCGCCCGCGTCACCGGCCGCAATGTTGCGCAACTGCTGTCGGAGAACATCTGGAGCCGCTTGGGTGCCGAACAGGACGGCTATTTCACTGTGGACTCCATTGGCACGCCGTTCGCCGGTGGTGGCTTGAATACGGGGTTGCGGGATCTGGCGCGTTTTGGCGAGATGTTGCGTAACGGCGGTCGGTTCAACGGTCAACAGATCGTGCCAGAGGCAGTGATCGACGATATCCGTGGTGGCGGTGATAGGCAGGCTTTCGCCAAGGCGGGGTACACATTGCTCAAAGACTGGAGTTACCGGTCGATGTGGTGGGTGACGGACAAGGAGGGCGGGGCATTCATGGCGCGTGGGGTCCATGGGCAGCGCATTTATGTCGACCCGAAGGCCGAGATGGTCATCGTCCGCTACGCATCCCATCCGGTGGCCAGCAACTCGGCCAATGATCCCGTCACTTTGCCGGCGTTTGATGCGTTGGCTGAATATCTGAACAGGAAGGAACACCCATGATCATCACCACAACCCACTCCATCGAAGGCCGGCAAATTACTGCCTACCTGGACATCGTCAGCGCCGAGTCGGTGCAAGGGATCAACGTTGTCCGCGACGTGTTTGCCGGGATGCGCGACTTTTTCGGTGGGCGCTCCCAGACTCTGGAGCGAGCGTTGAAGGAAGCACGCATTCAGGCCACCGATGAGATCAAGGAACGGGCGCAGGCACTTCAGGCGGACGCGGTGGTCGGGCTTGATTATGAGATCAGCATGCCGGCCGGCAAGGGTGGGATGGTCGTGGTGTTTGTGACCGGGACGGCGGTCAAGTTGAGGTAAAAGGTGAGAAGCCATTCGTCGGTCACGGGAAAATCCGAACGGCAGGTCCGTTAGTGACCGGCTAGTCTAAAAAACCTTGGCGATCGGTATTCTTTCAGGCAAAGGGCTTGCCGGTGTCGATCGCATTTTTTGAAAGGGGTGAAGAGATGGCTGATCCGTATATCGAGGACGATGGCGCAGAATTTCCGATCAACAACTCCGTGCGGTGTGGTCAGACCCAGTATGTGGCCAGTTTCGGCGAGGACCAGACTGAGGTCGACAAGATCAAGACCAGGGCGTGCCGGGTACTGAAGGGCAAATTCTTACCCAAGGTGACAGCACCGGTCAGGAAGTAAACGAACGCAGGCATAACCCCGTCATTGAGCGAGGTTTTCATGTCTGAAAGGGTTTTATGACAAGTTTTTTAAAGTGGTGATCTTTCACAAACTTTTCACAGCACCCTCCGTAATCTCGATTCATCCGTTAGAAAGCAACACCTGGCCCGTTTCCCCAGCGGGCTTTTTTTTGTCCGCGATAAAACCTTTTCGGTAAACGCTGTCCAACCGTCGCCAATCGCGAAGTTGGACCGGCGTGCTGGACTTTTTCCGCGCAAAAGCATTCAATCTCGCCCCCTTTTTGTGTACCCCTATTTTTTGAGGTTTTTGTCATGCGTTTAACACTGCCCGCTCTGGTTCTGGGGCTTCTGGTTGCTCAAGGTGCAATGGCTGGTGACGGCACTGCCGCGCTTGGCGGTGGCTTGGGCGGCGCATTGGGTAACGTGGTCGGCCAGAAGATGGGCGGCAGCACTGGCGCCGCGATTGGTGCGGGCGTTGCTGGCGCGGCGGGCAGCGCAGTTGCCGCCAAAAAAGGTCATCGCACCAGCGCTGCTATTGGTGGCGGTGTCGGCGCGGCCGGTGGTTCGGTGATCGGCAATAGCCTTGGCGGCAAGTCTGGTGCCACCATCGGTGCTGGCCTGGGCGGTGCATTGGGCGGCGGCGTAGGCAGCAACCTGGCCAATGGTCACAAGCGTCACTGATCCTGATTCAGATTTGAAAAGAGCCCGGCTTGATGCCGGGCTTTTTCATTTATGAACGTTTCTCGCCGCAGCAGCTCAAATCTTCCATACCCTGGAAGAATGCGAGGCGTGCCATGAACCCGAAAACCAACGGCAAAAAAAACGGAAGCCTGAATGCTCGACTATTGATGGTGCCTGCGATTGTTTTTGGATTGCTGGTCTCTCAGGTGGCGCTGGCGGGAGGTAATGGAGATGCCGCGGTAGGCGGTGGTCTTGGTGGGGTGTTGGGCAACGTTGTCGGTGGCCAGGTGGGCGGCAGTACGGGCGCAGCGATTGGTGCAGGTGTCGGCGGAGCGGCCGGTAGTGCCATTGCCGCGCCCAAGCATAGTCGCACCGAGGCGGCGGTAGGCGGTGGTTTGGGCGCTGCGGGTGGATCGGTGGTCGGCAATAGTCTTGGCGGTTCGACTGGATCAGCCATCGGTGCAGGCCTGGGCGGTGCAGCCGGCGGTGCGGTCGGCAATGATCTGGGGAGTGACAGCGGTCATTCCCATTCCGGTAACGGTTATAAACACTCGAACAAACACCACAAAAAGCATCACTAGTTGAGCGAGGCATCCCATGACTGCGAAAAGCGAAGGCAAGGAAGAAAAGGGCCCGAGCGGACTGCCATCTATCAACGATCCCGGCAATGAAGATCCGGGATCGCTGATGGATGATGCGACTGTGCCGCTTAACGATGCTGATGATGCGGGCGATGTGGGGAATATCGAGTTTGAAGATGAGGAAGAGGACGAAGATTGATCGAATCGTGCTGGCGGATTGACCGGTTGTCTAGCTGATCGAACGTGTCGAGGGTGTAATTAGTTTTGTGTAACCGGTCATTTGGCAGGAGACTGCCTACCCCAAGGAAATCCAATGACCGAGCCAAAATCCAAGCGCGCCAAACGAGTCAAACCTGATCCTGAACTGGTTAAATT
>NZ_JAGYGI010000056.1:0-15988 GCF_019947365.1 Pseudomonas sp. GL-R-26
GACCAGTTCACCACCACTGTCACCGATGAGCCATCGGGCCAGGGTGACAAGGTCACGGTGAGCATCGCCAGCAACGGCGATGTGCAGGAAAACCTCGCGCCGACCTTCACCGTCAAGGTCGACCAGAAGCTCGATCACGACCTCAAGGTCACCCTGAGCAATGGCGACACAGTCACCATTGAAGCCGGCAAATTGTCGGCCATCTACACCGCGCCAGTGCAGGGCGAAGACGTCTACAACGACCCAAGCAACCTGAGCCTGACCGTCGATTCGGCCAGCGTCACCGGCAAGACCTTCGAAAACCTGGTGATCGACGGCACGGCGGCTAACGTGGCCATCACTGACACCGTCAGCGAAGTCATTGCCACTTTGACCGTGGACAAATCCGCCGTGGCTGAAGGTGGTCAAGTCACCTACACCGTGACCCTGACCAACGCGGCCGGTCTGCCGATCAATAACCACGGTCCGTTGGAATTCACGCTGTCCGATGGCTCAAAAGTCACCGTTCCAGCCAATACCGCGACCGGTTCCGCCACCATCATCGCCAAGGATGACGTCTACACCGGCGGCCAGCCGTCCATCGTCAACAAACTGGAATCGGTCAGCGGCGCGGACAATTTCGAGAAATTGACCCTGGGCAAAGACCAGTTCACCACCACTGTCACCGATGAGCCATCGGGCCAGGGTGACAAGGTCACGGTGAGCATCGCCAGCAACGGCGATGTGCAGGAAAACCTCGCGCCGACCTTCACCGTCAAGGTCGACCAGAAGCTCGATCACGACCTCAAGGTCACCCTGAGCAATGGCGACACAGTCACCATTGAAGCCGGCAAATTGTCGGCCATCTACACCGCGCCAGTGCAGGGCGAAGACGTCTACAACGACCCAAGCAACCTGAGCCTGACCGTCGATTCGGCCAGCGTCACCGGCAAGACCTTCGAAAACCTGGTGATCGACGGCACGGCGGCTAACGTGGCCATCACTGACACCGTCAGCGAAGTCATCGCCACCCTGACCGTGGACAAATCCACCGTGGCTGAAGGCGGTTCGGTGACTTACACCGTGACCCTGACCAACGCGGCCGGTCTGCCGATCAATAACCACGGTCCGTTGGAGTTCACCCTGTCCGACGGCACGAAGGTGACTGTTCCAGCGAACGGGACCTCCGCTTCCGCCACCATCATCGCCAAGGATGACGTCTACACCGGCGGCCAGCCGTCCATCGTCAACAAACTGGAATCGGTCAGCGGCGCTGACAATTTCGAGAAGCTGACCCTGGGCAAGGACCAGTTCACCACCACTGTCACCGACGAAGCAGGTTCGGGCACGCCGAATACGCCGGCCAACACCGGTGACGTCACCACTATCAGCATCTCGGGTGATACATCTGTCGTCGAGGGTCAGACAGCGCATTACACCCTCTCGCTGACCAACCCGGCTCACGGTGAAGTGACCGTAACCCTGACCTACTCCGGCACCGCAGCCAATGGTGAGGACTTCACCGGTGTGACGACGGTCAAGATCCCGGCGAATGCCAGCAGCGTGCCATTCGACATTTCGACCATCGATGACCGGATCACCGAAAACACCGAAAACTTCGTGGTCAAGATCGACTCGGCCACCGGCGGCAACTTCGAGAACCTGGCGATCAGCACGTCCAACGGCAGCGTCAATACTTCGATCATCGACAACGATGCACCGCCAGTACTGGACCTCGACGCCAACAACTCCAGCGGCGCCACCGGGGCCGATTACAAGGTGACCTTCACAGAGAACACCCCGGGTGCGGGCGTGTCGATCGCCGACACTGACCTGAGCATCACCGATCCGGACAGCACCAAGCTGACCGGCGCGACCATCGTGCTGACCAACCGTCAGGACGGCGATGCGCTGAACCTGGGCAACAGCGTCAACGGCATCACCATCAATGCCAACAGCACCAATGGCACCGTCACCCTGACCCTGTCGGGTAACGCGACGCTGGCCGACTACATGCAGCAGATCAAGAACATCACCTTCACCAACAACAGTGAAGATCCGAGCACCGTGCCGCGCACCATCACCGTGACGGTGACCGATGGCAGCAACTACTCCAACACCGCGACCACCACGGTCAACGTGGTGGCCGTCAATGACGCACCGGTCGCAGCACCGGTCAACGTCACCGGCACCGAAGACACGCCGCTGATCCTCGGCTGGTCGACCTTCGGCGTCAGCGACGTCGACAGTCCGGCCACCAACCTGGGCGTGAAAATCACCCAGCTGCCGGGCGAGGGCAAACTGCAGTACCTGGACGGTTCGACCTGGAAAGATGTCGCCGCCGACCAGACGTTCAGCAAGACTGATATCGACGCGGGCAAACTGCGCTTCATGCCGGATGCCAACGAGTCGGGCGTGGACGGATACGGCGGTACCAATCTGGGTAACAAGCAGGCGGACTACGCGCAACTCCAGTTCCAGCCAACCGACGGCCAGACGCTGGGCAACACCGGCACGATCAAGATCGACATCACTCCGGTGGCGGATGCCCCGACCCTGAGCGTTGCCGACAACAGCGTAAGGTCCACCGGGTTGATCAAGGAAGTCTGGACCGGTCTGTCGGGCCTGGGCACCAGCGGTAACGGCGCGGATTCGACCACGCTGAAAAACGTGATCGACGCCGCTGGCACACCGAACTCCAAAGGCACCGTGACCAATGTGCAGTCCGACGGTAGCGTGACCGCCGGCACGGCCTCGAAAACCTCCGGCCTGATCTACCTCGAAGCCGGCAAGACCTACACCTTCAGCGGTGTCGGTGATGACAGCCTGTTGGTGACCATCGGCGGCAAGAACGTCGCTGCGATTACCTGGGGCGCGGGCGGCAACCTCAATGGTTCGTACACCCCGACCACCAGCGGCTACTACACCCTGGACATCTACCACCACAACCAGAGCGGCCCGGGCAGCTATGACGTCAACCTGTCGGTCAATGGCAGCACGCCGATCGATCTGAGCAGTGCCGGCGTACCGATTTACACCGGTGTGTCGGATCTGGTGAATGCCGGCGTGACCGTGTCCGACTTGCACGGCACCAATGGCGAAGGCTACTACGACGGTTACAAACTCAATACCGGCGCCGAAGGCACCAGTGTGAAATTGTCCGCCATCACCACCGCGCTGACCGACACCGACGGCTCGGAAAGCCTGAGCCTGAAGATCAGCGGCATGCCGGTCGGCTCGGTACTCACCGACAGCGCGGGACATACCTTCACGGTCACAGCGACCAATGGCGAGGCCAATGTGACAGGCTGGAGTCTCGGCTCTCTGACCGTTACTCCGCCACCGTACTACAACGGCCAATTCAACCTGACCGTGACCTCGACCTCCACCGAGGTCCTGGGTGGTTCGGCCAGCAGCACTTCGCAGATCCCTGTGACCGTGTTCCCGGCGACCTACAACGCCGTCACCGCCACCGCGGCCGATGACACCGTCACCGGCACCGACGGCAATGACATCATCGTCGCCGACATCGGCGGCCTGACCGTGGTGCCGGGCACCAACTACAACATCGCGTTCATGGTCGACAGCTCCGGCAGTATGAGTTCGTCGTCGATCAGCTCGGCCAAGGACTCGCTGACGTCGGTGTTCAACACCCTCAAGCAAAGCCTGGGCAGCAACTCGGGTACGGTGAACATCTTCCTGGTGGACTTCGACACCCAGGTGAACAAGTCGGTGTCGGTGAACCTCAATGACTCGAATGCGCTGACTCAGTTGAAGGCGACTCTGGACTCGATGTCGTCCGGCGGCGGCACCAACTACGAGGACGTGTTCAAAACCACGGCCAACTGGTTCCAGAGTGCGAGCGCCGTGGACAATACCGGGGCGAAGAATCTCACGTATTTCATTACTGACGGCAAGCCGACTTACTACCAGAGCGGCGAGTCGACCAACCCGACCCTGTATGGCAGCACCACGCTCGATAGCCTGGTCACAACCAGCAACTATCAGCTGGGTAAAGCGATCAGCCTGTTCCCCGACAGCACGCACCAGATCGACATTAGCGCCTCGGGCCAAGTGACGGTCTGGACCAAGAGCGGCAACGGCAACGGCAATGGCAACGGAGGCAGCTGGTCATCCAAGGACTTCGGGTATCTGCATGCCCAGGGTGACGGCACCTACGAGTTCTCGGGTCGTGACGGCGACGGCAACAGCACCGACTGGGACACCACCAGCAACTCCACCGGCAGCTTTGCACTGCTGAGCAATCTGTCGAATGTCGAGGCCATTGGCCTCAACAACGGAGTGAGCCTCAACGACCTGAAGCCGTACGACTCGAATCAAACACCACAAACCAACATCGATCCGAAGGATCTGGCCAATACGATCATCGGCCACACCGAAGCGACGATGCCGGGTCACGACAACGTCAGCGGTGGCGAAGGCAACGACATCCTGTTCGGTGACCTGGTGAGCTTCAACGGCATTGCCGGCGAGGGTTACCAGGCCATGCAAGCCTTCGTGGCGCAGCAATCCGGCGTGGACGTGAGCAAAGTCACCACCAGCAACGTGCACCAGTACATCACCGAGCATTACACTGCGTTCGATGTGTCCGGTGCCCATGACGGCAACGACACCCTGCTGGGCGGTGCGGGCAATGACATTCTGTTCGGCTCGGGTGGTAACGACAACCTCGACGGTGGCAAGGGCAATGACATCCTGCTCGGCGGCACCGGCAACGACATCCTGATCGGTGGTTCCGGCGGTGATACCTTCGTCTGGAAAGCGGGCGACACCGGCAACGACGTGATCAAGGACTTCAAGGCCAGCGAAGGCGACCGGATCGACCTGCGTGATCTGTTGCAGGGCGAAACCGGCAGCACCATCGACAATTTCCTGAAGATCAGCACGGTCGATGGCGTGTCGTCGCTGCAGGTCAGCTCGGCCGGCCAGTTCAACTCGGGCAACGCCGCAGCCGCCACGCCGGACGTGACGATCAAGCTGGAAGGCAACAACTGGTCTAGCGCCAACTTGCACAACCTGATTGCCGGTAGCGACCCGACCATCAAGGTCGATCACAACAACAGCTGATGCACGAAAACGGCCGCTCCTTATGGGGCGGCCGTCACGTTTGCGTCCACTGCCCGGTGACGATTTCGTCGCTGCGCCACATACTGGCGTGCAGTTGACCTATGCTGCTGACAGCACGACGCTGGTTCAATTCCGAGGGATGCTCAATGTTTTACGTGCAACGCGATGCGCAGGGCCTGTTGGTACGCGTGGAACCCGCCGCCTACACCGAGGCCACGGAAACGCTGGCGGCCGACAATCATGAGATCCAGGCCTGGTTTGCCAACGCGGCTGTGGAGAACAGCCTCAAACAGCTCAAGCAAAGTGACCTGGAAATGATCCGGGTACTCGATGACTTGATTCAGGTGCTGACCCAGAAAGGCGTGATCCGCGTCACCGACCTGCCGACGGCGGCCCAGGCCAAGCTCATGGACCGAAACCAGGCCCGTGAAGCCTTGGGTGGCTTGAGCCAATTGATCGATGATGAAGAGACCGGGTTGATCTGATCATTGATCTTCAGTGGCTGTTCCAACCTCATCGCGGGCAAGCCCGCGATGACGGCATCACTGACAACCCAGCTCTAAAGAGTTACTTCCAGGGCTTTGGCTCGCCGAACAACTGGCCCTGCACACCGTATAGCCCCATCTCGCGAATCACCGACAACTCGCCTTCAGTTTCGACCCGCTCGGCAATCAGCGGCAGATCAATGCTGTGTGCCGCTCGCTGGATCGCTTCGATGAACAGGCGTTTGTCACTCTCCAGATCGATCGACCGAATGTAGCTGCCATCGATTTTCAGGTACGCCAGACCCAGCCGTGCCAGGTTGCCGATCATGCTGAAGCGGCCACCAAAACGTTGCAGACTCAGGGAGAATCCGAGTTCGCGCAGGCGCCGGGTCAGTTGCTCCAGCACCGACTGGTCAGGCAGTTGCTCTTCGCCAATTTCCAGGGTCAGACGCGGGCCGAGGTTGGAGTGCGCGCGCAGTATCTCGAAGATTTTGTTTTGCGCCTGCGGGTCGGCCAGGGTAGCCGACGATAGGTTCAGCGCCAGCGACTCCTCATGCCCGCTCATTTGCTCCAGCACCCGTTCGAGCATCAGCCGATCCAGGCGTGCGGTCCAGCCGAAGCGCTCCAGCCAAGGCAGAAAACGCCCTGCGGGGATGGTCTGGCCGTGTTCGTCGAGCAGTCGCGACAACACTTTGTAGTGCAGCACCAGTTGCGTGTCCTGGGCGGCCACTACCGGTTGGAAATACAGCTCGAAACGTCGCTGTGTCAGCGCCTGGTCGAGCATCAGGTGCCAGGCGTGGTGATCGTCGCCGACACTGGCCGCGAGACTGTGCTCGATACAGGCCCAGTTCTGCTCGCCCTGGCCTTCGGCCTGCGCCAGCGCCTGGTCGCCGAGGCTGAGCACGGCTTGGGGGGAGTCGCCGTGAGTGAAAGGCGCCAGGCCGATAGACGCCACGGCAGCCACATCGGTGGCGCCGGTAGCGTGAAGACTGGCCAAGGCGCTGTCGAGGTTCTGTGCCAATTGCAGCGCTTCTGCACGCACCAGCCCCGGTGCCAGTACGGCAAATTCGCCGCCACGGATACGGGTGACCAGGTTCTGTGTTTCCGGGTATTTGGCGCACTCGCGAGACAGTTGCTCGCCGACGGCCTTGAGCACTTCATCGGTGCGCTGACCACCGAGACGCTGGTTGAGGCCGGCCAGATCCTTGACCCGCAACAGCAGCAGGTAACCGGAACTGGCCTGCTCCGGATTGCTTACCCGCGCATTCAGTTGCATCTCGAAATAACGCCGGTTGGCTAACCCGGTCAACGAGTCCTGATAGGACTCGACCCGTAGCTTTTCACTGCGTTCGGCCTGCTCCTGGAACAGCGCCTTGAGCTTCTCGACCATCTGGTTCATGGCCTGCACTACCCGGCGAAGTTCGGGGGTACGAGGCAGTTCCGGCAGGCTGAGGAATTCCCGACGGGCGATGGCGTGGGATTGCTTGACCATGTAATCCAGCGGCCTCAATTGCTGACGCAGCAACAACGCGCCGAGTACCGCACTGACCGCGCCACACAGCAGCAACCAACCCAGGCTGCCTAAAGCGCTTTGCCACAACTTGGCCAGCGCGAACATCGGGTGGCTGACCACCTCGACCCTGGCAGCCTGCTCCCAGCCACGACTGACGATCGCATCACCACCGGCGGGCTCCAGGCCGATCAGTTTGACGAACCAGTCCGGAACGCTGTTGACCGCAGGAATGCCCGTGCGCTCGACCAGGGTCTGGTCGGTCTTCAGATCGACCACGCGGATGCTCGCGTAGTAACCGCTGTCGAAAATCGAGCTGACCAGCAACTCGACCATCGCCGGGTCGTCGATGTTCGGTGTCAGGGAAAGCGCCAGCGCCGTCGCGGCGTCCTGGGCATGGGAGCGCAACTGGTTGACGTACTGAGTAC
The DNA here is from genome assembly GCF_019947365.1 of Pseudomonas sp. GL-R-26. Taxonomy (NCBI): domain Bacteria; kingdom Pseudomonadati; phylum Pseudomonadota; class Gammaproteobacteria; order Pseudomonadales; family Pseudomonadaceae; genus Pseudomonas; species Pseudomonas sp. GL-R-26. The sequence goes on from NZ_JAGYGI010000056.1 coordinate 7,491, forward strand.
GCGAGCTCTCCAGACTGACCATGAAACTGCCGGTGAAGGCGACCACCAGGAACAGACAGATAGCAATCAACAGCTGTTTGAACAAAGACATCTGAGCATGTGCTCCTAGTTAGTCGTCTCGACCGAGAATCCTTCGGCCTGCATTTTTTTCAACACATCCTGCCAACGCGAAAGGCGTTTGGTATCGCCGACCTTTTTATTGCCCTTGGCGCCCGGTAACCACATCCCTTCCGCATTGAAAGAGTAGACCGGCAGCAAATCCTTTCGTTGGCTGGCCGGCTTGATTGCATCAATCAGGCTGTCGAGCACCAGGGGCTCGGCTTCAGGGTTCGCGTAGTAAGTCAGCACCATGTGCGCGCGGTTTTGGGTCAGTGCCTTGACATAGGTAATACGCAGCTTTTCACTGGCTACACCGAGGTGGCGCAGACTGAAGTACTTGGCGATAGCGTAGTCTTCACAGTCGCCGGCGCCTTTCCAGAGGGCCTCGATCGGGGTTTCCCAGTAGTCGACTTCATGCCACAGATCGATGTCTTCGACGTATCGCAGCTGTTTGTTGAAGAAGCGATTGACCACATTGAGTTGTTCCAGCTCGCCGATCTGCTTCTGGCTAGTCAATAAGTATTGCCAATCATTAATGCGTTGCTGACCTTCTCCCAAAGGTCCGTACAATACCTGCGCCCGCCGGCTGATCAGGGAAAAATCCCAATCGGCGCTCAAGCTGCCCAGCATCACGCCAGCCAGCAGCAATGCACTGCACAACCAGCGTAAAGCCCGGGGGATCGTTAAACTTGCCGCCAATGCGAGGCATCCTGGATAGGCAGGAGGGAGTCGTTCGAATGGTGAAGGTTAGACCGGAAAAAGACAATGGCACGGTGAGATCACTGGCGGCGCGCTAAACTGCAAGAAAGGCACTCGAGAGCTTGTTTGACAAGCAGTCAGTCAGTTACTAGTGTCACTTGGATCCAAAAATATTCCATCAATCAGGGTGCGTTTAGTGACACAAAAGCCCAACCCTCTCAGCAGTATCAAGGTCAACGGGCCGATTCCCGCACACATGGCACGCTCGGTGATCGAAGAAACCCTGCGCGCGGCCATACTCGACGGGCGCATTCCTTGCGGTGCGGCCCTGCGCCAGCAAGACCTCGCCGACCTGTTCGGTGTCAGCCGCATGCCCGTACGCGAAGCCTTGCGCCAACTCGAAGCACAATCGTTGCTCAACGTGATTGCCCATAAGGGCGCCGTGGTCGCGCCGCTGGTCCAGGGCGATGCCATGGAAACCTACGCGCTACGCATCCTGCTGGAATCCGAAGCCCTGCGTCTTTCGGTGCCACTGCTTCGGGACGAAGATCTCGAAGTGGCTGCCCGCTACATCGACGAACTGGAAACGGAAAGTGACTACACCGAAATCGGTCGGCTTAATCGCCTGTTCCACATGGCGCTTTACAGCCAGGCGCCGAATCGTCGGCTGTTGAAACTGGTCGAAGACGGCCTGAACGAAGAAGAGCGGTTCCTGCGCTTCAACCTGGAAGCCATGGGCCTTGGCAAACTGTCCCAGGATGACCACAAGGTACTGTTGCAGGCAGCCGAAGACCGGGATGTCGAACGCTCCGTGCAGCTGCTCGAACATCATTTGAACCGAGGGGTCGAGGTCATTACGCGCTACCTCAACAGCCCTGAAGTCCAGGCCAGGAACAGGTCGAAGTAGCCCGCGGCGGCAAGCGCGGGGAACCTGCCGAAGGGTTCGCCCCGCTTGCCGCGCATTCCCCCCAAATGCCCCGCGAATAATTTGATTACAAATCCCCCGCCTCCATACCACACCGCCCTTGCGGCGCCATACCGCGCCCCAACGCCCCGCCGCCTTGAAACCCGACCATTGCAACGTTTGCGTAATGCCTCAGTAATGGCGGCCACCTCGATTTACGCCCACTCTGGATAACCAGGACAAAAAACGGGTGACGCTCCGTGCGAATGGAGCAGTCCCTGCCCCGAGAAGCGAAGGAAGGAGCCTCATCACGGGAACGGAAGGATCGGCATCACTCGCGACCCGCTTCCACCCCCTTAGACACCCCCAACGAAGCCCGTAAAGAAGTTACTTCGAGTGAGGCATTCACTCTTTATTCAATTCTGACTTATATAAGCCGGAAGGAGTAACTACGCCAGAATAAAACCAATATAAAAAGTTTTATTGGAACTTATCATCTTCGAAAAAGTTGAATATTGAAATAACAACAAAACAACTTGATCAAGACTTTATATGTGTATTAGTTTTTCTTCGCCGCCAGCCACAAGCGGCAGTAACGCCTCAGTTACTCGGCATCCATGGCACTGAAAAAGATCAATTAAGTTGAGGTACCCGTTCGCCAGAAGAAAACTTCCAGCGAACTTCAGTGCTTGATTACTTCTCACCCCGGATCATTTACAGGCTCATCCATGAAACCAACTAAAGAACGTCTGCTTCAAAAAAAATCCGAACTTGGCGAACACCCGATCTTCTCTGAAATACATTCGCTGCCGGTCCTGCGACGCTTCATGGAAACCCACGTGTTTGCCGTATGGGACTTCATGTCGCTGACCAAACGCCTGCAACAGGAGCTGACCTGCGTGCGACTGCCCTGGTTGCCACCGCAGGATCACCAGGCCGCGAGATTGATCAACGAGATCGTACTGGGTGAGGAGTCGGATGATCGTCCGGCCCAGGGTCATTACAGCCACTTCGAGTTGTACCTGGATGCAATGCGCGAGGTCGGCGCGTGCACCGTTGCCATCGAACGCTTCGTGGCCCTGCAGCAAGAAGGCGTGAGCTACGACGTGGCCTTGCAGAGCGTCAAGGTCGATCCGGCTGCCGCCAATTTCGTCCGCCATACGCTACACACCGCACTGCATGCGCCGGGCCACAGTGTTGCGGCGGCGTTTCTGCACGGTCGCGAGAGCGTTATCCCGCGGATGTTCCAGCGCATCCTCGACGATTGGGGTATCGGCATCGAACAGGCGCCGACTTTCCGGTATTACCTCGAACGGCACATAGAGGTCGATTCCGAGAACCACGGCCCGGCAGCGGAAAAGCTCCTGTCGCGACTGGTCGATAGCGACCAGCAACGGCAAGAAGACGTGTACGCCAGCGCCATCGCTGCCGTGGAAAGTCGTATCGCCCTGTGGGACGGATTGCGCCTGAGCATGAACGAATCCGTCGTGGAGGTGAGCGCATGAACGCCACCGACTACCAATCCTTCGCCGACGCCTGGGAGAGCCGCGCGACCATCCGCACCCGCCCGCGCCGCGTGCTGGAGAACGACGACAAACTGATCTACCCCTTGAGCCGCCAAGCGTTGGTGCTGAGCGAAACCTTTCTACGCCAATGCCCGGAACAGCGCGACTTCGCCCTGGTGCAGACCCTCTACAAGTTCATCAACGATGTGGTGATCTTCGAAACCGAGATCGTCGACAAAACCGCCCGCAGCATCGCCAAGAACCGCTTCGCGGTCGAGTTCCCGTTCGCCTGCCGCTACGACGCCATGACTGTGGTGGTGGACGAGGACTACCACGCGCTGGTGGCGATGGATTTCATGCAACAGACCATCGCCATGACCGGCATCACCCCCATTGAGTTACCGGATGAGATCGAGCTGAGCCGGGCGATACCGGCAGCCGTGGCGCTCGCACCGGAGCACCTGCGTAGCGCAGTAGAACTGATCTGCGTGGCCATCGCCGAAAACACGGTGACCGGTGATGTCGCCGCGTTCGCCAAGGACGACACGGTCAAGCAATCGATCAAGGGCCTGATGGCCGATCACTTGCTGGACGAGGGGCGCCATTCCGGTTTTTGGGCGCGGCTGGTACGCATCTACTGGCATGCCGCAAGTGCAGAAGACCGCCAGTGCATCGCGCAGATCCTGCCGGTGTTCATTGCTCATTACCTGACCAACGACATCCAGAAATCCTTCGACTTCCGCCTGATCGACGCATTGCAGATCAACGACGCGGCGCGCCACGCACTCAAGAGCGAAATATCGGCACTGGCTTTCCCGATCAATCGCCATCACCCGCTGGTGGCCAACATTGTGCGGTTTTTCCACAGCAGTTCGCTGCTCGATTCGCCGTGCGTACAAACCGCCCTCAGCGACTACCTGGTTTGACGAGGAGCCCATCATGAGACGTCTCGACATCTTGCTTACCGGACAAAGCCAGGCCCTGACCGACCTGGCATTGGAACTCGAACAACACGGTCACTCACTGACGCGGATATCCGCACTCGACGAAATGCCGGGGCCTGCGGATCTACTGATCGACGATGGCACGTCACCTCTGCTCGCCTGTCAGGCGCCACGACTGACCTTGCAGTTGGGGCTTGGCCTGCCGCAGGCGTCCAGCCTGCCATCGCTGGACCTGTTGTGCTGGCATGGTTCAACGCTGCTGAGCCGTGTACCCATCGCCGATGAACCGTCGGGTAACGGCCAGGCGTTGCGTATGCAGGCCATGGCAGCACTGGTTGACCATGTGGCGCTGCTGGTCAGCCGCTACTCGCGCGATGCCGACTATTTTCGATTCGCCGAACCCGCCGCACCTGTCCGCTTCGAGCGCATCGAGAGCCTGCGGTTCCTGGAAAACCTCGCGTTCGTGCATCGCCTCAACGCCACCGCCGACCCACGACTGCAGCAACTCGCGCTAACGCCGATGATCGAAAGTCTGGAACAACAATGCATCCAGAGCGCCGACCATCCGGCCTTGAGTGTCGACGGCAACACCCTCGACTATCGCCAGTTGCACGCCCACAGCCGCGCCATCGAGCAACGTCTGCGACCGCTGCTGGAGCAGCATCAAGGCCCGGTCGTCATCGGGATCTGCCTGCCCAAATGCAGTGCGCTATATGCGGGAATCCTGGCGATCCTGGGCAGCGGCGCGGTGTACTTGCCGCTGGAGCCGAGCCATCCGTTGCAACGTCAGCAGTACATCCTGTCGAATGCCGGCGCGGTGTTGTTGCTGCATGACGGCGAGCATCCCCTGGCGGACGAGATGCCAGGACTGGACATCAGCCGCATCGACGCCCATGAAGCAGACCTCTCTCAACCGTTGATGCGCCAACGCCCCGACCTCAATGCGCCCTGCATGGCGCTCTACACCTCGGGTACCACCGGCCATCCGAAGGGCGTGCTGCTCAGCCAGGCCAACCTCGCGCACTTCACCCACTGGTACGCCGACTATGTGCAGGTGACCCGCCAGAGCCGGGTGCTGCAGTTTTCTTCGTTGGGATTCGACTCATCGCTGATCGACATCTTCCCCACCCTGTTGCAGGGCGCTGAACTGATCGTACCCGGCGATGACCAACGCCGCGATCCCCTGCAACTGGTGGAGCTGATTCGTCATCGGCAACTGAGCCACGCCTTTTTGCCCCCGGCCTTGTTGAGCATCCTGCCGCTGGAGCAATTGCAGTGCCTGGATCACGTGATAACCGGCGGCGATGTCTGCGAGCCGTGGGTCATCGAACAACTGAGCCGCCAGGGCAAGCTCTACAACCTCTACGGGCCCACCGAAGCCACGGTGCTGATTACCGCGCGCAAACTCCAGGCAGGCGACAACAACCGTTCTCTGGGCGCTCCAATCGCCAACAGCCAGGTGTTGATCCTCGATGACGACTTTCAACCGATGGCCGAACAGACTGTCGGCGAGTTGTACATCGCCGGCCCGGGCGTGTGCCTTGGTTACCTGAACAATCCGCAGCAAACCGCTGAGCGCTATCTGGACCTGAACTTGCCTGATGGCCGGACCCTGCGCGTCTATCGCACCGGGGACATGGCGAAGTGGACGACTGAAGGGATCGAGCTGTGCGGTCGGCGTGATAATCAGGTGAAGATTCGCGGCTTCCGGGTCGAGCCTGAAGAGATTGAGCGCTGCCTGCGCGACAGCCAGTTGTACCGCCAGGTTGCCGTGGTCATCGATAGCCAGCGGCGGATTCTGGCTTTCGTTGCCCCGCCTCGGGAGGACCTTCCCGGTACCGCTCGCCAAGCGCTGAAGGCCCACGCGACGCAGCACCTGCCGGACTACATGCACCCCGTTGCATGGACCGAGCTGACAGCCATGCCCTACGCCAGTAATGGCAAGGTCGACCGCAAGGCGCTCCTGGATCTACCGCTCAACGTCACCGAGCACCCTCCTCGACGTCCGCCCGCCAGCGCCGATGAGGCCCTGCTGCTGGAGGTCTGGGCCGAGTTGCTAGAGTTGCCGGCGAGCGACATCTCCACCGACGAAAGCTTCTTCAACCTGGGCGGGCACTCGATCCTGCTGTCGCGCATGCTCCTGCGACTGCGTGAAGAGTTCGGGCGCAGCATCTCGATCAACCGCTTCATCGAACTGCCCACCCTCGCGAAACTGGCAACACTGGTGCGCGGCTCCGGCAGTGAAGAAGTGCTGAGCGAACAGGCCATGCGCGATGCCTTCCGCGAACTGGATGTTCAACCGCTGCCCGTCAGCCGCATGGGCGATGTGCACAAGGTGATCGTCACCGGTGCCAACAGTTTTGTCGGTGTACACATCGTCGAAGCGTTGCTGGCCTGGGGTGCCAGCGAAGTCGCCTGCCTGGTTCGCGACGGCAACGGGCAATCGGCGGACGAGCGCTTTGCCCAGGCATTGCGGGAGAACCGTCTGGAGCATCTGGATATGAGCCGGGTGCGGGTTTACGCGGCAGACATCACGCGGCCGGAACTCGGTTTGGCGCCCGAGGTTTACCAGCGACTGGATCAGGAGTTTGGCGCTCTGGTGCATAACGCGGCCAACGTCAATCACGTCCTCGATTACGAGTCGCTGGCCCGGGACAACGTCGAACCGATTTTCGAATGCTTGCGCCTGTGCGAAGGACGCAGCAAAAAAATCTTCAACTTCGTCTCGACGCTCTCGGCCTCCAGCACGATATCTGCCGACGGCCGAGTGCTTGAGTTGCCGGCCGCACCGACGCCACCGATCTACATCAAGAACGGCTACAACCTGTCCAAATGGGTCGGCGAGCGAATCCTCGAACGGGCCCGGGAGCTTGGGGTGCGGGTCAATCTCTACCGCCCCGGAAACATCAGTTTCAACAGCCTCACGGGCGTGTGCCAGCCGCACAAGAATCGCCTGATGCTGATGCTCAAGGGCTCGATCCAGCTGGGACAGGTGCCGGAGTTCGCCTTGAACTTCGACTTGATGCCGGTGGACTTTCTCGCCCGATTCATCGCCTTCCACGCCAGTCGTTATCAACCCGAACAAGCGGTATTCAACCTGCACAACCCCGAGCCCTTGAGCTGGGACAACTACGTGGCGTCCTTCCGCGATGCGGGACGCGAATTCGCGATGGTCAGCGTCACCGACTGGCAGCAGCAACTGGGTCGGGTCGACAGCGACAACGCGTTGTTCGGCGTGCTGGGGTTTTACCTCAACGGCTTCGAAGAGGACATCGGCGATATCTCGATGATCGGTCACGACAACGCCCAGGCCGGTGTTCGGTTAATGGGCGCGCACTACCCGCAAAAGTCCCCGGCGCTGCTGCGTCGCGGCTGCGACTACCTCAAAGAAATCAATTTCATCTGACTCAACCCAACGGAGCAAAACCATGAGCACTCTGCAACCCGATACCCTGATCAAAAACCCTCAAGGCTGCCACGTGGCGTCCTCGGTGGAGGTGCCCGCCGATGCTGCGCAGGTATGGGCCATAGTCGGCAACTTTGCCGGTTTCGATCGCTTCATCCCGGCTCTGTCGCACATCGAGATGACCGGCGAAGGCGTGTCATCGCTGCGCAAAAAGTTTTTCAAGGATGGCAACCTCGTGGTCGAGCAGCTCAACTCCCGGGATGACCTGGCACGGCACATGACCTGGACAACCATCTACAACACCCTGGGTGTGGCCAATCTGTGGGCTGCGATGAGCGTTGAACCACTGGATGCGGGCAAGTCCCGAGCCACCTGGACCATCATCGCCGAGCCGGCGCAGGGTGGCGCCGAGGCGCTGCCGGGCTTCAAGGACTTCGTACAGGGTTTTGCCGATGATGCGATGAACAATGTGCTGAGACTGTTTGCGTAAGACGTGAAAAAGCCCGTTGTGGAGAGGCTCCACAACGGGCTTTTCAGTACCCCTGAAACGACAAAACCCCTGTCTGCGTTAGCAGACAGGGGTTTTGGAATTTAATCTTGACGATGACCTACTCTCACATGGGGAAACCCCACACTACCATCGGCGATGCATCGTTTCACTGCTGAGTTCGGGATGGGATCAGGTGGTTCCAACGCTCTATGGTCGTCAAGAAATTCTGTGACCGGCCCGTTAGAACTTTAACGTGCCAGTGAAAACTGGTGACTTCTACTAAAACAAAACCCCTACCTGCATACGCAGATAGGGGTTTCGGAATTTAATCTTGACGATGACCTACTCTCACATGGGGAAACCCCACACTACCATCGGCGATGCATCGTTTCACTGCTGAGTTCGGGATGGGATCAGGTGGTTCCAACGCTCTATGGTCGTCAAGAAATTC
>NZ_JAGYGI010000057.1:0-15900 GCF_019947365.1 Pseudomonas sp. GL-R-26
CCACCACCGTGACCACCGCCTCCGGAACCGCCGCCACCGCCGTGACCGCCACCGCCTCCACCGCCGCTGCCGCCGTCTTTGGCATACACGCTGGAGAAACTGCCGATGTAATCGGGCACCAGAACAGTCGATGCAGACAAGACCCCGCCTATTGCCAGAGCCAACAAACATTTCTTGAGCAGCATGATGCACCTCCGCTTGGAGTTGCGTCGTCACCTCCATATCGAACGCAATGTCCAGTGAGTTCCCGGCCGCCCATTGGAGCGGCCAGCCAACCGGCACAGCCATAAATCTGCAGTATTAACGAGCCACTGCGGTTTCCGTACGATCCCTCAGAGCCAGCCGGCATCGAAACGTGGGAAATATTCCCACATCACTTAGATTAGTCCTGTCAGCCCAAGTGTCAACGACCAGATATCAGGTCCAGGGCACGCGCTGAGCAATTGACCAAAAACAGACAGAGGACGCAGCAATAACCAATGAGTAGCTATGCTTGGTTTGTTGCCAGGCTCTCTTGGCAACATCGTGAAAGGAGGTGTTTGAAATGCAACTCATCACGTTGAAAATCGAAAAGCCGGATGCGACGAACTTCATTCTGGGTCAGACGCACTTCATCAAATCTGTCGAGGACATCCACGAAGCGCTGGTCAATACCGTGCCAGGGATCCAGTTTGGCGTGGCCTTTTGTGAAGCCTCTGGCCAATGCCTGGTGCGATGGTCTGGCACCGATAGCTCAATGATTGAACTGGCACAGAAGAATGCGAAAGCCATCGCCGCAGGCCATAGCTTCATCATCTTCCTGGGTGACGGTTTCTATCCGCTGAACGTGTTGAACACCATCAAAATGGTTCCAGAGGTATGCCGTATTTTTTGTGCAACAGCCAATCCAACCGAAGTGATTCTCGCCGAGACGCAGCAAGGGCGAGCAATCCTGGGCGTAGTGGATGGATTTTGTGCCAATGACATCGAAGGTGATGAAGACATTCTGTGGCGCAAGAACTTGCTGCGGCAGATTGGCTACAAGCTGTGAATTGCAGGGCGAGCATTTCGCCAAAGATTTTCCTTTGGCTTCATTTTCTCTGTGCCAGAGTGCTTTTCTGCGATTTGCCCATCACGACCTGGCACCAGGACTGATGCCATACCAACGGCGAAAGGCCCGACTGAAGTTTGATACCTCTCGATACCCCACTCGTTCAGCCACTTCGCTCACTGTCAGCTCAGGGTTCGAGAGCAAATCGCGCGCTACGTACCGTCGTTGAATTTCAACAATAGCGTTGAATGTCCAGCCTTCGCGCTGTAATGCCCGATGCAATGTGCGCGAGGTTATGTGCAAACGTTCGGCGGTTTGATCCAGGCCAGGCGCGTGCGCCAGATCAGCCAGCACGATGTTGGCCACCGCTTCAAGCACCGATTCACGGCTGGTTTGCGTCGCATAATTCTTCAACGAGTTCGCCAGGGCATTGCAGACGGCCGGACTGCCGGCTGGGCGTGGCTCACGCAAAGCGTCCATGTCCAGAACCACCTCATCGCGTGGGGCATCGAACTGCACCAGGTCTGCGGCAAGGTTCAGCCAGGGCTCCGGGTTTTCTGGTCGCGGACGCCGAAGGCGTAATTCGCGAATGGCATTGGTGGTACCCGGCAAACCTTTAAGGTGCTGGATTTGCAGCGCGCCCCAGAAATCCAGTTCTTCAACTGCTGGCAACAAGGCATGACCGGGTAGCAAGGCAACGTGCAACAGCCCGTTTTTTTCCTCGATGTGTAATGCCATGTGCCCGGTCCACAGTGGCCAGTAGCGCGACAACTCTTCCAGCGACGCAAACCGGCTGGGCATCAGTTGCATCAGATAGGCCAGACCAAGCATCTGTCCCGGATCACTCTGGCGAGCGGCGGCAAGGCCGATGGCTGGATCACCACTGAGTTCGCGTGCCACTTCCCAGAAGCGTCGGGCAAGAAACGCCGGCAGGCGCACATGGGGCTGGCGCAGGCTGGTCAAACTCACGCCCCAGTCGGCTTGCAATCGCTGTAAGTCCAGACCGCGAGCCTCCAGTTCCTGCACCCCCGAGTTGATTATGCAGACGCATAACGACGGTCTATTTCGATGCGCGGGGAAACGATTTGTCGGCCAATGATTAACGTTTTTCAAGCAAACCCTCCCATCGTTGTCATCAAGGCGGAGCAACGTTTTGCGCCGTCGCAAGCGCGACATAGTACGGACCTGGCAGCCAACCGCCAGCTCAATGCGCGCTTCAACACGCTCACCAATACAACAAAAACAGGTGATTTAGCGCATGAAACGACTCGCCCTTTCTCGCAATCCCACACCGCGCCGATCACGGTTGCGCCCAAGCCTGTCAGTGGCAGGTATCACCCTGGCCACATTGACCGGCCCACTGGCCGCCCAGGCCAATACCTGGCAAGTGAATGACGACTGGAGCCTGACCAGTAACACCACACTGACCCTGGGCAGCAGTTGGGCCCTGCGCAACGCCGATCCGGATCAACTGACCGTCGCCGATGCCCGGTCAATCGGCAAACGTGGCGCAGGCATCAACTATAACGCCGATGATGGCAAGCTCAACTTCGACAAGGGCGACGCGATCTCGCAGATTTTCAAGGGGCTCACAGAATTCGATCTGAACGATGGCAAACAAGGCGCCTTCGTGCGCGTGAAGTACTGGTATGACCATGCCTATGAAACCGGCAACGGCGATTTCACCCGGTTCGATGACAGTGGCTGGCAAGACCTTGCAAAATTTCAGGGCTTCGAAGTGCTGGATCTTTATGCATGGAAGAACTTCGAGATCAACGATCACCAACTCAACGTCAAACTGGGCAAGCAGGTTTTGTCCTGGGGCGAAGCGCTGTTCCTGCAAAATGGCATCAACGCCATCAACCCGTTGGATGCCTCAGCGTTCAACCGCCCTGGCGTGGAGCTCAAGGAAGGCCAGTTGCCGGTCGAGATGCTCAGTTTCAACTATGACCTGGCCGACAGCCTGAGCCTCGAGGGGTTCTATCAATACAACTTCCGGCCCTCGGTACTGGACGGCTGCGGCACCTTCTTCTCAGTCAGTGACAACACTCAGGAAGGGTGTCAGATGACTCAGGTCATCGTGAATCCAACCGGCAACCTGACCACTGCGCAGGCGATCCGCGCGCGCGCCTACGAGAGCCGTGGCCCGACTGACTGGCCAAAGGATGGCGGGCAATATGGCCTGGCCCTGCACAAGACGCTTGAATCACTCAATGATGCCGAGCTGGGTCTTTACTACGCCAACTACCACAGCCGCACACCGAGCCTGAACGGGTCAGTGCGCACCAGCCTGGCCGCCGGAACGTTGCCTACCGGCACGTACAACACTGTCTACCCGCAAGACATCCGCCTGTTCGGCATAAGCCTCAACGGTGTGGTCGGCAGCACGGCCGTATTCAGCGAACTGAGCTACCGACCCAACCAACCGCTGTCCTACAACGCCTCCGATGTGGTGGCGGCCATCGCCGGTGCCGGTGCCAGCACGCCGATTTTCGACGGTGTCGCACCGGCACTCGGCAGCGAGGTGCAAGGCTACAAGCGCAAGAAAGTCTGGCAATACAGCCTGGGGGCTACCGACAACATCAGCAACGTGCTGGGTGCCCAGAAACTCACCTGGGCCGCGGAAGCCGGTGCCAACTGGATCGACGACATCAATCTGGAGGAAGAACGCCTGGGCCGCGCCAGTGTGTTCGGTCGGGTGCAGAACAACGGGGCAGCCTGCTTCGTGCCTGCGGTCGGTGGCTTGAGTGCCGCACAAGCGGCCGAAAAGAACGCCGACTTCTGCAACACCCACGGCTTCACCACCGGTTTCTCCTGGGGCTATCGCCTACGGGCGGCACTGGCATTCGAAAGCCTGATTCCGGCCACGGTAGTGACACCCTCGCTGAACTTTCGACATGACGTAGAGGGCTACGGCCCTAACTTCCAGGAGGGGCAAATGGCCGCCGGTGCGGCGCTGACCTTCGACTACCGGAACAACTACTCGCTGGAGTTGGCTTACAACGACTTCTTCGGCACCAACAAATTCTCCACCCTCGATGACCGCGACTTCGCCTCGGTCACCCTCAAGGCCAGTTTCTGATGATGAACCTAACCATGACCGGATTTCCTTTCGCCCTTTCCCTGATCACCGTGTTGTGCTGCAGCCCGGCACTGGCCAAACAGAGCGATGCCACTCGACTGGACAACACCTTGACGCCCATCGGAGCCGAACGCGGCGCCAATGCCGACGGCAGTATTCCGGCCTGGAGTGGCGGCCTCAAACCCGGTGCCGCAGCCGTCAGCAGCGACGGTAACTACGCCGACCCGTTTGCCGGGGAGAAGCCTCTGTACACCGTCGACAAGAGCAACCTGGCGCAATACAAGCCCCAGCTCAGTCCCGGTCAGCAGGCCATGTTTTCCCGCTATCCCGAATACCACATGCGGGTGTTTGCGACCCACCGTACCGCGCGCCTGCCGCAGAAGTACCAGGAGCAAACCCGCGCCAACCTGGCCACGGTGTCCCTCGAAGAAGGTGGCTATGGCCTCAAAGGCTACCAGTTCGGCGTTCCGTTTCCCGAACCGACCGATGCCCTCGAAGTGTTGTGGAACCACCTGACACGTTTCCGTGGCGGTGCCGTTCGGCGCGAGTTCGCCTCGGCCGTCGTGCAGGCACGGGGCGACTCCACGGTGGTCACATACGATGCGATGAGCGCCTTTCGCGAGAACGTCACAGACATTGAACCGGACGCCAACGTGCTGTTTTTCAACCGGGTGTTGACCCTGACACCCTCGCGTTACTCCGGCGAAGTGACCCTGATCCAGGAACCGCTGAACCAGATCACCGAACCGCGTGCGGCCTGGCAGTACATCCCGGGTCAGCGTCGCGTGCGTCGCGCGCCTACAGTGGCCTATGACAGTAGCGCACGCTACAGCTTCGGCCAGGTGGTGTCCGATAGCGTAGACGGCTACAACGGTGCCCCGGATCGCTACGACTGGAAGCTGATCGGCAAGCAGGAAATGCTGGTCGGTTACAACGCCTTCCAATTGGCCAACAAGGCACTCAAGTACGCCGACATTCTCAAGCCTGGCTACCTCAATCCGGATCTGGTGCGCTATGAAAAACACCGCGTCTGGGTGATCGAGGCGTCTCTCAAGCCCACTGCCCGGCACGTCTATGCCAAGCGTCGCTTTTACATCGATGAGGACTCCTGGCAAATCATGGCCTCGGACATCTACGACAGCCGCGGCGAGTTGTGGCGCAACTACGAGGCGTACTTGACCCAGCAGCATGACATCGAGCTGCCGATCACTGCGGTGGAGGCTACCTATGACCTGATCTCCGGCGGTTATGCGACCAACTACATGACCAACGAAGTACCGAAGAAAATGGACGTCGGTTTCACCACGCAAAAAGCCGAGTTCACTCCAGCCCAACTCAAGCGCCTGGGCAAGTAAGCCCGCCAGGCTCCCCCGCCTGCTCATCGCTTCGTATTCAAGGACACGCTGATGGACGATTTGAACGATGTAACCGAACTGTTCGAGCAACGCCGGCACCTGCTCAAAGGCTTTGCCGTCGCCGGTCTGATCGGTGGTCTGGGCGCCCTATTGCCTGGTGCGCGCCTGCTGGCCGCCGACAATCGAGAGGAACAGGCCTACCAGTTGGGGCTCGCCGCATACGTGTATGGCTACCCACTGATTTACTTCGCCCGCCTGCGTTACAAGCGAATGATGGAAGGCGATCCGATGGTCGGTGAAAAGCACCGCTATGGCGCCTTTATTCACCGCCGGCAGACGGTGACTCCGGCAGTGCCGGGCATGCCGCAGACCGATACCCTCTACTCCAACTTCTGGGGTGACCTGCGGCAGGAGCCACTGCTGCTGCGCATTCCGGCGATTGCCTCGCGATACTGGAGCGTTCAGCTGTGTGACCTGTTTGGCGTAGGCTTTGGTGTACCCAATCACCGGGAGTTGACTGGCGAGACACTGATCGCGATGGTCGGCCCGCAATGGCAGGGAACGCTGCCAAGTGAAGTGGCCAAGGTTTACCGGGCGCCTTCGCCGTTGGTGTTCGGCGTGTTGCGCCTGTACTTCACTGACGAGGCGGATCGCCAGCAAGTGATCGCGCTTCAGGAGCACTTCAAGCTGTGCCCATTGAGCGCGTACGGTCAACCCGACTGGCAAGCGCCGCCTGCCCAGGTCTTCCAACCGACAGACGTGCAAGCGGACGCGTTGGCCGACTTCAAGACCTTGCAGCTGATGTTGCGAGAATGCCCGCCCCCGCAACATGACGGCAGCCTGCTGTCGACATTTACCACCATTGGCCTGGGCGCCAGCCAGCCATCAGACTTTTCCACACTCGACGAGGACATTCTCCGAGGTCTGTTGCGGGCCGAAATCGATGGTCGCGCCAGGGTGACTGCCACCACCAAAAACCTGCCCGGCAATCTGTCGAGCAATGGCTGGTTGTACCCGCTCAAGCACATAGGCACGTATGGCGACGACTTCCGCTATCGGGCTGGCATGGCCTTGCTGGGTACCGTGGCATTGCCCATCAGCGAAACCATCTATCTGATGTACCAGAAGGATACGACTGGCCACTTGCTCGACGGCAGTGCCCGTTATCGCGTGACATTCCCCGCCGGCAAACTGCCCGAGGCTCGGGCGTTCTGGTCCATCCACCTGTACCGCTACGAAGGCTATACGGTGATCCCCAATCCGTTGAACCGGTATTCCGTGGGCAGCCGTTCGCACTTATTGCCGTCCCCCGACGGTTCGATCACCCTGTACCTGCAAGCCAATGATCCGGGCGATGATAAAACCGCGAACTGGCTGCCGACCGAGGCCGGCAAGCCGTTCCTGATGATTTTGCGGGGTTATGAACCTACAGGTGATTTTGCTGCCCTGACCTGGCCAGGCCCCTTCGTTAGCCGCGCCTGACTTTGATTGCTGCTCAGCCACATCGACGCTTGGGGCCATGCCCCCTTGAACCGCCCCGGACTTAAGCGTCGGGGCGTTTTTTTTCGCGCCTTGCACAACCCGGGACCGCCAGCCATCCTGTGTCATTCACTTTCGATTGCGCCAAAGCCATGAGCCATGCCACAGCCGCCTCCCCAACGCTGGCCCAGTCAACATTGGCCACAGTGGTCAGTGCTATCGCCGGCACACTGCGGGGTGCCTACGCAATCGATCCGGAGCCTGTGCTGTTGAGTGTCGGTATCGACCCTGCGGTGATGCTCGACAGCGAGCTGCGACTAACGATGACGACACTCAGTCCGCTCTGGCTTCGCTGTGTCGAGTTGACCGGTGATGAAGCGTTTGGCTTGCGCGTGGCCCGGTACTTTCAGCCCGCACAGTTCTATGGCATTGACCTGGCACTCTGTACCAGCGCCACCTTTGGCGAGGCCTTGCAGCGCCATGTACAGATTATTCGCGTGTTGACCACTATCGCACTGCCTCAACTCTCGATAGATGCCAATGGAGACTGTCGCCTGGAAATCCGTCGGCACGGGCCGCAACGCCCTACCGATGCTGCACTCGACTGCTTCTTCCAGGCTTTTTGCATTCGCCTGTTCGAGCGTCAGACCGGCTTGCACGCGCGGCAGTTACTACGTCGCCTGGAATTGCCCCGCCCTCCTCCCAAGGACCCTACGCCCTGGCGGGCACTGGGATTGCCGGTAACGTTTGGCTGTGCCTGTGGTGCGATGGTTTTCAAGTTTGAAAGCCTGGCAATGCCCCTGCCCGGAGCCAATCCGCATCTGCTGGCTCAATTGGAACAACCCATCCTGCGATATCTGGCGCAACTTGGACTACCGCTGCCCCCCAGCGCGCTACGTTCGCGCCTGGCCGACATGCTCACCGAAACTCCCGATGTCCAGCAACTGGCGACCGAGCTGGACATCTGCCCGAAGTTGCTGCGTCGCAACTTGACAAGCCAGGGCCTGACCTTCAGCCAGTTACTCGATCAGGCACGCGAGGCTCAAGCGCTGGTGCTTCTGGCCAATCCGGCACTGAGTCTGGAACAGGTTGCCAGCAAACTGGGATTCAGTAGCACCAGCAGTCTGGTGCGCGCTTTTCGACGATGGCAAAACAACACACCCATGGCCTATCGACGCCAGGCGCTTGGTTAGTTCACAAAGCTCAAAGGTGCCCATGAGCAGCGCCAAGCGTGAGTGCATTTACCTGAGCTTGAAAACTCAGCACACTTAAACGGCCCAAGGACTTTGGGCTTGCGCACATACACAGGACGTTTTTATGCAACTCAAGCACCCATTCATTCGCACCACGCTTGCCGCATCCCTGATGCTTACACTAGGCCAGGCACCGTTCGCTGAACCGGCGACATACAAAATGACCACGCCCATTCCAACCGAGATCCAGACGCCAGACAGCGTCGATACGTCGATTGGTGAACTGAAGTTCTTCGATGGCGTACCCACCAGGGAGACCTCCAGGAAACTCTACGACCACCTGGACTTTCTGCGTGGTGTCGAAGTCTTTCTGAACGGCATTCCTGGCGCTTCCATGGTGGCGATCCGTACCGGATTGCGAGAAGTCGGCGCGGAAAATGGCACTGTCGGGATCTTTGAAAACCTGATGGATTCACGGTCGCTGTTTCTGACCGCCAATACCGAGACTATTTACTTCTGGAGCTGGCTGGACCTCAAAGATGGTCCGCTCATTGTCGAAACCCCGCCCAATATCCTCGGGGTCATCGACGACTTCTGGTTCCGTTATGTAGTCGACCTGGGTAACGCAGGTCCGGATAAAGGCAAGGGCGGCAAATATGTACTCGTCCCGCCAGGCTATGAGGGCAAGTTGCCTGAGGGGTATTTCGTGGTGAAGTCCCCCACCTACGGGAACCTGCTGTTTGGCCGTGCATTCATGGAGAACGGTGATACCAGGCCAGGTGTAGCGAGCCTGAAAAAAGGTCTGCGCGTTTATCCACTGACGTCGCTCAAGTCGCCACCGCAAACCAGGTTCATCAGCCTCTCCAGCAAACAGATGAATACCATCCACGCCAATACCTTCAAGTTCTATGAAGAGCTGAACCAGATCGTCCAGGAAGAACCTGCAGGTGCCTACGGTCCGGACATGACCGGGCTCATGGCCGCCATCGGGATGCAGAAAGGCAAACCCTTCGAGCCTGATGCACGCATGAAAAAAATCCTGACTGACTCGGTCGCTGTCGGGAATGCCACGGCACGCTCAATCGATTTCGATAACCGCAATCCCATGGCGCTGATCTATCCCGACCGTCACTGGACCACTCCGTTCATTGGCGGCAGTTATGAGTGGTTGAATGACGGCGCCCGAAATTTCGATGCGCGCACCATGTTTTTCTATGCGGCCACGGTCAATACCCCTGCGATGGCCATCGCCATGCCAGGTATCGGCTCGCAATACACGGCAGCCAACTTCGACAATGAAGGCAACCCTTTTGATGGTGCGAAAACCTATCGGTTAAGAGTACCGGCCAATGTCCCCGCCAAAGACTTTTGGTCAGTCGTGCTGTATGACACCCAGACCCGCTCGATGCTCCAGACAGACACCCAGTTCCCAAGCTTGAGCAGTGCCAAGGGCCTGAAAGCCAACGTCGACGGATCGGTTGATCTCTATTTTGCGCCGAGCAAACCGGCCAACGCCGAAAACTGGATTCAAACCATACCGGGCAAAAGCTGGATGACCATCTTCCGCCTGTACGGTCCACTGAAACCCTGGTTCGATAAGAGCTGGCAATTGAATGACATTGAACCGGTCAAGCAATAGCCAAACGAGCGGCTCACGAAAGCTTGTCGGGCACAAAGCCCATGGGGAGCACCTGATGTGGTCGCTCCCCCTGAAAATGAATCGCGCGCACGCATGCTTAACCGGCCCATCTACGCGGCGCGTAATGCCCGACGCAAGAGCGGCTCACACCGTCCCAAGACGCTGGCCTGTCCAGCCTCATGATGTAACGAATCAAGTCAAAATGTTTACCTGCAGAGCAGATCCTTATACGATGAACTCCGTTTCTACTGCTCTCCGTCGGGCCTGAGCAGGCCTTGGTTATTATGCATGACAAAGCGACTTAACAAATTGTGCTCTATGGCCACGCAAGATTTTGCGCAAAAAACATTCAAGAACTGTATACAGGTTCAATCATTCGTATAACCAAATACAAAAACATTGAGCACCTGAACGATGAACAACCCTGATTTACTGGCCGAAAGCTCCAAAGCCTTCAGCATAGTTATAGTAAATTACAAAACACCAGAAATTACCAAGATATGCCTGGACTTATTGCACCAGCATTTTGGCAGCAACAGCGTCCCGGTATGGGTGGTTGACAACTATTCCGCCGATGAGAGCACTGAGTACTTACGAACTCTTGACTGGATCAATTTGATCGAGCGCTCTGTTTCCGCACCAGAAGCGGGCCATATTGCACATGGCAAGGCACTTGATCTGGTTCTGGAACGAATTGACACCGATTATTTATTCCTGATGCACACCGATACATTTGTTTTCGACAAGAATGTTTTTCCGATGATGCTGAATAAATGCTTGAAAAATCCAAAGGTCGCGGCCGTCGGTTGTGTCGAGCAATTAAACCGCGGTACCACGCGATCTGTCTGGCGCTATAGCTCACGACTGTTCAAACATCACTTCAGACGTCTGAAAATCTCCATGGGATTGCGTTCCAGAGAACCAAAACCGTACAAAGAAGTCTATTTGAAAAGTTTCTGCACGCTATGGAACTGCAAACTTGTCAAACAGCACAATATGCACTTTTCGATGGATGATCGAGTGCCAGGCTATACACTCCAGGACCGCATGATCGAGCTGGGTTATGTCGTAGAAATGTTATCACCGGGTAAAATCTTCAGTTATCTGGATCACATTCAGGCCGGCACTGTCGCAGCGGCTGGCGGCTATGATAAAACTCATAGACGAACCAAAATGTACAACAACATCCTTAAGCGTCTGAACAAGGACGACAGAAAAAATTAAGCTACGAACAGACGCAACGAGCAGTGCGTTCAACGCTGTTTCAAGTCACCCAAAAGTCGTTTTATCAAGTTACTGGAGCGGTAATGGCACCCATCACTCAAGCACTACCTATCACCCTGTCCCCGGAGCTTGATTTCGACCAAAATGCCGCCAGCGCCTTTGGTGCCTCGTTGACCGGCAGCTATGTTCAGGCTACGCCATTTCCGCACATAGTCATCGACAACTTCTTGCACGAAGACCTGATTGCGAGCATCTGCTCGCACTTCCCGGTCGAGCCAACCAACAACGAAATGCTCTACGAGCGCGGCTATAAAGGTCAACGCAAACGTCAAATCAGCCCCAACGAATGCGACGCCTATTTGAAGACTGTTTTCAACGCCTTTAACTCGGCCCCCATGTTGCAGTTTCTTGAAAAGCTCACAGGCATCGAGGGATTGATACCCGACCCCTACTTTAGCGGTGGCGGCCTGCATGAAACGAAAAGCGGTGGTTTCCTGGGGGTGCACTCGGACTTCAGGCTCAACAAAAAGCTTAATGTCGAGCGCAGACTGAACATCATCATTTATCTGAATGAAGACTGGCAGGAGGAATACGGCGGCAACCTGGAACTTTGGGATGTCGGCATGAAGACCTGCCTTAAGAAAGTCCTGCCCATTTACAATCGCTGTGTCATTTTCAACACAGACAAGGACAGCAATCATGGGCACCCGGAGCCTTTAACCACTCCGGAGCACATCACCCGCAGGTCTATCGCGCTTTATTACTACACTGCGGGAACCATGGCGATCGATCCGGCACAAAGAAACAAGACCCACTACAAACCAAGGCCCAAGGATCGTTTAAGCCTGAAGTACTACATCAATAAACTGATCAAGAAGAAAAACTGAACTGCAAAGCGCCCGGAAACGGACAATGGCGTCATACCGCGGACCAGCAGGAATTGTCCCGGTATGTCGATACCGAACAGGGCGCGCAGCAGGTAACGGCCAGGAATCAGTAAACGTGGCTGAGCAACAGTCCGGCCTCACCATCCGGGCTGGCGTCAGAAAAACCCTTGACGGCATACAACTGAAACTTCCATTCCTGATTGAGCTTGTGCGTGAGGAAAAGTGTGATTTCCTTGATCTCGTCGCCCGTGGAAACAACCTTCTGCCGCCAGTCGTAGGACACGCCCGCCGTGGTGCGCGCGAACACGGGCATGGCGAAGCCCAGACCGGCGAATATCGGGTTGTCGAAGTCGGAGCCCGACGGGTCACCGAACTTTTTCCAGCCCAGGGTAGCGAACCCGGTCACGGGACCGAAGGCTTTGGCAACATCGACCTGGGCGGAATAGTCGGTTTTGCCGGTGCCCAGGCACTTGTCTTCGTCGGCGGTGGGCAACTTGACCTTGCCGATCAGGTCCACGAACAGCCCGCTAACGCTGCCGTCGAGTACGGCATAGTCGGCACCGGCAACGGTGTCGCCCAGACCGCTTTCCACCTTGCCGCAACCGCCAGGCAGTGGCTCGCCGTCAGGGCCGACCGAAGGATTGGTGATGCGTAGCCAGGGCACAGTGAGCTTATAGGTCATGGGACCGGTTTCGTACCTGCCCACCAGCGGGACGTACCAGGTTTCGGACGTAGTACCGGTGCCATAGTCGCCTCGCGAGTAGTCGGTTCCGATTGAGGTCGTGAAGGTATCGGCCAAGGCCGGCAAGGCCAGGCTGGCAAGCCAACCGACGAGCAGGATGCGCTTGGGGTCCATGTTCACCTCGTGTCTGGCGTCATCGAAGTTCACACGCATGTTTTGTTGCGTGACTTACCCAGCCTAGTTACTTATGACGAAAGTGCATCATGGCTGCACTGTTTAACCCGACCTGCCGGAGTGATCGATTTTCTCAACCGGCTCAACCTTCTCGACTTTTTCTACCTTCTCAACTTTTTCTGGCCGATCAACCTTCTCTACCTTCTCTGGCCGATCAACTTTCTCGACTTTCTCCGGACGTTCTACCTTCTCTACTTTCTCTACCCGCTCTACCCTCTCCACTCTCTCGACTTTGCCGGATTGATCGACCTTCTCGACTCGCTCTGACTTGCCAGACTTGTCCACGTCAACGCGCTCTATATTGTCGCCACCGCCATGACTGTCACTGCCCCCGTGGCTAGTATCGTCGATGACACTGCCCGCGCTCTCGGAGCGACCGCTCCTGTCACTGCCCGAGTTCCCCGAATCCCCCGAACTGCCAGAGTTGCCGGAACCGCTCGAGTTGCCCGAGCCACTTGAGTTGTCGGTGTCTTGCTCGCTGGAACCGAGTCGTCCGTGCCGGTTACTTGTTGGCGAATCGGAGCGCTCGCGAGGCAATTCGATACGCGTTGCCTGCACCTCCCGCGCGCCGGTGAACACGCCGTTGATCCGCACGCGTCGATCCAGCGTCAGCTGCGAAGCCTGCACACCGACAAACACGGTGTCGCGTGCCAGCGTCACATTAAAGCCACCCACCACCAAATGGCGGTCCTGCCGGCTCTGTACCAGGCCCTCGATCACCGCATTGTGTGCCCGGCCAATGAAAGGCAGGCTCGGATCGGGGCGGCTTTGGTTCACGTCCAGTTCGCGACCGGACCAGTGGCCGCGCACCAGCATTTCCTGCGCCGGGCCTGGGTGATTGCTGAGTTTGATTCCCTGGAGATAGCCGCTGCGATCCACCGGGCCGATGGCACTGGCCTCCTTGAGGCCGGGCGCCCGGTCGATACGGCTGGCCACCACTTCGCCACGAGCATCGCGCAGCCCGCTGACCCGTACGGGATCACCCAGGCGCAGACCGGCAGTGACCTGGGCACCGTTGGCCAGGCGTACCGGTTGCCCCATGACGCGCATGGGCATGGAATCGCGTGGCAGGGCTGTCAAAGGGCCTTCGTAGGCGTGCAGGATAGAAATGCGCCCAGCCTCCAGACCGCGCCGGGAGTTGAACGCTTCCACGGCAACCACTTGGCCTATCGCCAGGCTGGTACTGGAGGTGGCAATGCCGTTCTCGTTGACCGGAACGTTTTTGTTGAAGTGCACTTCCACGCCATTGACGCAGATCGAGGCAAACCCGGTGATGGTGCCGACAATGCCGGTGCCACCGATTCCTCCGTTATCGTTGCTGATGCCCGTACCACCCACGCCGCCTGCAACGGCACCAGTGCCGCCAATGCCGCCAGGGCGTTTTTTCAGCGGTGCGCCGGTACCGCCGATCCCGCCGTTGTCGGTGTCGATGCCGGTACCGCCCATGCCGCCAGGCGCTGCGCCCGTACCGCCGGTACCTCCCGGCACCTGGATGAGCGGCACTTCGCTGGTGCCCGCGTCATTCTGGCTGACACAGGCTGGGGCGGCTTGCAGCACAATCGGAAGCCCGAGGCCCAGAGCGAGGGCGATTGCACGAATCAGGCGCAATTTGACGGTCATGATTCAGGAGCTTTTGGCGAATTGGGATCGGAAGCTTCAGTGTAGAAGTAAAGGCCGACCGTGATGCGCTGACGCGGTTCAAGGCTGGGCAGATCCCGGAATTCCAGTTCGGCGGCGAGTCGATTGAAGCTCAACAGGGCCTGCATTCCCTCGCTGGCCACGGCCTCGCGCAACGCCTCGACGCTCATCGGGGCCAGTGCGTCATAGTGGACACTACGTTCAAAAAAGGCCGGGCCTTCGCTGCTCAGGTTGTGCACTGCAGCGCAGGCATGATCGTGCAGGTTATGCCCCAGGTAAGCGGTTTTCTCATCGAAGCCCTTTTGTGGCACGAAGGCCTGGGCTTCAAGGTGCACACGCTCCTGTTCGTCGAGGCGCACGACCCCCAGGCGCAGCCATTCGTCCAACACCACCCGCGCCCTGATATCGGTGCTGACCTTCGCTACCAAGGCGTCAAAGGAACGGTCGCCGCCGACACTGGCCAATCGAGGCAGTGGCAGTGGCTGGCCGGCGTCGTTGCAGAAAGGCGCGCGGGCCCAGGCGTTGACCAGTTGCGCACCGAACGTGATGTTTTCCGGAAGCGTGGAAGCAGCCGGGTCGCCGGTATTGCGCAAGCGCCGTACATCCTTGCGATGCACACCGGTGAGCAGGCTGATGCGGCTGTCGCTCGGTGCCTTCTCGCCCAGGCGGAACTCACGGTCCGCCACTTCGACGAAAACCTCCTTGAGCAGGTCGGCAAATACCAGGTAGGTGACGCCTTTGCGCAGCATCAGGCGCACCAGCGGCTGCATGACATGCCGCAAGGCTTTGAGGAGCGAGGTGGGCAACGTGGACGATTGCATTCAGCGAATTCCTGGATAGATAACCCCAGTATAGCCATGTGGGAAATAATCCCATGAACCCACGTGCGTATTTTTTGCCGCGCCTCATGCAAAACCGGTCCCCAGGGTTTTGCATGAGCCACTAAACGCTTCAGATCCGGCTGTTGTCGTCGCCGGGTTAGCCGCCGGCATGGACGCCGCGGTCATCACCCGGCTCGCCGCCAACGTCGACACCGCGGTCATCACCTGGCTCACCGCCGACGTGGACACCGCGGTCATCACCCGGCTCACCGCCGACGTGGACACCGTGGTCATCACCAGGCTCGCCGCCAACGTGGACGCCGTGGTCGTCACCGGCCTCGCCGCGGGCGTGATTGCCGTGGTCGTCACCCGCTTCCGCATGGGTACCACCGCGACCGGAATTCGCGCTTCCTGGACCGGAATTACCTGAATTGCCATGGTCGCCGCTGCTGTGACCGCTGTTGCCACCGCTTCCACTGTTACCGCCGTGGCCACTGTTGCCGCCATTCCCGCTGTTACCGCCGTGGCCACTATTGCCGCCATTCCCGCTGTTACCGCCATGACCACCGCTGCCGCCACCGCCGCTTCCGCCGCCGTTTCCACCACCGCCACTTCCGCCGCCACCACCACCACCAC
>NZ_JAGYGI010000058.1:0-14177 GCF_019947365.1 Pseudomonas sp. GL-R-26
CGCCACCACCACTTCCGCCACCACCGCCGCCACTACCCCCGTCCTTGGCCTGAGCACTGGAAACTCCGGACAGGCTGTCCGGAATCAATACGGTAGACGCCGACAGAACCGCGCCAATAGCTACTGCCAGTAAAAGCTTATTGATGAGCATGTCGTTCTCCGTCTTTTTATTCAGATTGGAACGTTGATGAACTTTGCAATGTGCTGCTTTTTTTTCCCGTGGGAACTAGATGAACAGTTCAACGAACCGATTTATTCGGCTGGAACGTTGAAAAAGAATGCGACGTACGGCCGGATCCGCTTCTAATGGGGCAGCTCCAAAGGGTCAGTGAATGCTCGAGGCCAGTTCAAAAATCGGGATGTACATCAGGATCACGATCACCCCGATCAACAGGCCGATGAAGGTCATGAGCAAGGGTTCGAACAGCCGCACGAACCATTCGATCCAGCGGCTGATTTCTTCGTCGTAGAAGTCGGCACTGCGCTCCATCATCTGCCCGAGGTTGCCGGACTGTTCGCCGGCACGCAGCAGGCGCAGGGACACGGGGGTCACCAGGTGATTGAGCTCCAGCGCGGTAGAGAGTGATTGCCCCTCGCGCACCCGGTCGCAGGCCTGGTCCAGGCGCGTGCGGGAGGCGACGCTGAGCAGGCCACGGACCATGCCCATGGCAGTGACCAGGGGAATGCCGCCTTGCAGCAGAATCCCCAGCGAACGGTAGAAGCGCGCCAGCTCATACATGAAGATGCGCTGGTGCACCGCGGGGAGTTTTTCGATCAGGCGGTCCAGCCCCCGACGAAAGGCTGGCTGGCGCTGGAGCAGGGTGAGGGCGACGATGATGGCCAGCAAGCCCCCGAAGAATTCGCCCTGGTGGGCGTGCAGGAACATGCCGCTGCTCATCAGGATCTGCGACATCCATGGCAGGTTCGACCCCAGCCCTTCAAACACCAGGCTGAAGCGCGGTACGACATACCCCATCAAAAACAAAACCACGCCACCGCCCACCACCAGCAACAGCAAGGGGTAGATCGAAGCGCTGATGATCTTCTGGCGAACCTCGTCCATGCGCTGGCGATAGCTGACATAGCGGCCCAGGGCATCGCCCACGGCACCGGTCTTTTCGCTGGACTGCACCAGCGCTACGTACAGCGGCGGGAAAACCGCCGACAGCTGGCTCAAGGCCTGGGAAAACGATTTGCCCTCGTAAAGCAGGCGCACCAGTTCACTCAAGGTTTTGCGCGCTTGTGGCGCGGTTTCCTTTTCCGCCAGGCTTTCCAGCGCATCGATCAACGGCAGGCCGGCGTTGAGCAGGGTGGTCAGTTCCTGGCTGAACAACACCAGGTTGAACGTCTCGCGCTTGTGCAGGCGCAACGCGCGCCAATGGCGCTCGGCGTGCAGGCTGACCACCCGCAGGCCCTGGTCTTCGGCGATGCGCCTGGCTTCGGTGTGCCCCGGTGCCTCGACGGTCATCGAGACCACACCGGCCTTGCCGACGGCCTTGAGATGAAAGCGCATGGTCGCCATTCCCGTCAGTTCCAGTTGGTGACTTCGGCGTTCTCGCCTTCGCCACCGGGCTGCCCGTCCTTGCCCATGGACAACAGGTCGTACTCGCTGTTTTCACCGGGATAGCGATAGCTGTAGTTGCGGCCCCAGGGGTCTTGCGGGAGTTTTTTCTGCAGGTACGGGCCGGTCCAGCGCGGTTCGTCGGCGGGGGCGGTGACCAGCGCCTGCAAGCCTTGTTCGGTCGATGGGTAATGGCCGACCTCCAGGCGGTAAAGGTCCAGGGCTTTGCTCAAGCCTTCTATCTGCGCCTTGGCCACTTTCACTTCGGAACGGCCCAGTTGGGCGAAATACTTCGGCGCCACGATGCCGGCCAATAGCCCCAATACCACCAGCACCACCAACAGTTCGAGCAAGGTGAACCCGCTTTGGGTTCGCCGGGCATAACACAGTCGCTGATTCATGATGACCTCATAACAGTCGGCAGCAGAGTTGCCATGTAGTTGCCATGTAGTTGCTATGTAACAGCATGCAATTGCCATGCTCACGATTGCCGACCCTGGCACACCCCCCCGTATTACGGGCCTTCTCGCTTACGGCACAGTGCTTGCGTATGGCTGGTGCACGACTGGCCATTGGGGCAATTCCCCCAATTTTCGGGGCCGGAAGGGGAGGTATAACAATGAAAACACTCACCACCGGATTGCTGGGTCTTCTTGTGTTGGCCGGTGCCGCACAGGCCGATGTGTTTGTTTCCGTGGACGCCAATGGCAGCTACGTCCTGTCCAATGTCCACCGTCCCGGACGCCACTATGAGCGGGTGATTCATGAGCCCGATGCGGCGGTGGTCAGCCTCGATCAGCAACCGCAGATGATCGCCGCGCAACCCTATGCCGAGTTGGTGGCGGCGGCGGCCAAGGCCAACGAACTGCCGGCGGCGCTGCTGCACGCAGTAATCAAGACCGAATCCAGCTACAACGCCCGCGCCACCTCACCCAAGGGCGCTCGCGGGCTGATGCAACTGATGCCCGACACCGCCCGCGAAATGGGAGTGACCAATGTCTACGACCCCAAGGCCAACATCCAGGGCGGCGCCCGCTATCTCAAGCGCCTGATGACGATGTTCGACAACGATATCCGCCTCGCCGTAGCGGCCTATAACGCCGGCCCGCAAGCGGTGCTCAGCCGGGGCAACGTGGTCCCGCCGTTCGCCGAGACCCAGCGTTATGTGCCCAACGTGCTGAATCAGTATCGGCGTTTGCAGGGGTTGCCCGCGGATGCGCCGCTGTGATCGAAACCTCGGGGGAATTTTCCCCAATAGTGGGGAATGGTTGCCCCGGCGAGAAAGGGGGGGGGATTGGGTGGGGAATATCCCCCGACCTATCAAGTCGTGATTATAACAAACTGATTAATAACGTATTTTTTTGTGGCATGCGGATTGCTCCGGTCGGTTTGTCGAGAAGTGGCGATACACCACCAAGAGGAAACTGACATGGACCGATTCGCGCATTGCGGCCTGCTGACGTTCTGCCTGTTGGCCTTCGGTATCGACCAGGCGCTGGCTCACTCGGCGGACGAGCACACCGGGCACGACATGTCGGCCAGCAGCGCCAGCCCGGAGACCGCCCGAATCAGGTTTGCCGACGTGGCCCTGCTGGACCAGAACGGCAAAGTCGTCAGCCTGGAAAAAGACCTGGTGAGCAACAAGATCGTGGTCATGGGTTTCATCTACACCAACTGCACCACGGTTTGTCCGGTGGTGTCCTCAATCATGGGCAGGGTACAGAAACAGTTGGGCGCGCGGGTCGGCACCGAGGTGCAACTGGTGTCGATCAGCATCGACCCGCAGCGTGATGATCCCCAACGCCTGAACGACTACGCCCGCACTTTCCAGAAGGGACCGGGCTGGAGCTGGCTGACCGGTACGCCGCAGTCGGTTGATGCCACGCTCAAGGGCCTGGGCGCCTACAGCGGTGGTTTCGAGAACCACTCGCCGCTGATTCTGGTGGGGGACGGCAACAACCGTTTCTGGACCCGCTACTACGGTCTCACCGACCCGACAGAGCTGGCCCGGGCCGTCGAGAGGCTCAGAGGCGAACGCAACGCCCACGCCAAGCACACCGCCATCGCCATGGAGCATCAGCCATGAGCGCCCAGGGCGTCTTTCACTGCATTTGCAGTTCAAGGGCATTTGCCCGCGAAAGGCATGAACAGACCGCGCCCGTAGCGCAACCGTCCACTGACACACCCATGCAGGACCAGAACGACAGCACCTTTATCTCCCTTACCAGTGATCCGCTGCGCAACTCGCCGGCGGTACTCAAGGCTTGCACCTTGAAACAGGGCATCGATGGGCCCCACTGGTTTTTTCTTACCGACGACAAGGTGCAAATGGACCTTGTATGGGGGCGCATCGGCCAGATCGTGCCGCTCCCCGCGCAACACTCCACCCGGTTGATCGTCCGTGACGCGGCGAACAGGCGCTGGAGCAAAATCCGTTCCGCCGCCCCGGCCGCCTCCATTGTCCAGCGCTTGCAATTGCTGACAATGCCCGTGGCCGGTCGCTGAGCCACGGCCATGAATACTGCCCTCGTCTTTGGCCTGGTGCTCTTCGGCGGCATCGCGCTCACCGCCCAGGCGCTGCCGCTGAGCCTCAGCGAAAGTGCCGGTAAACGGCTGTACCACGAAGGCGTGTCGGCCAGCGGCGAACCGGTCATGGTCCGGGTCGGCGCAGCGGGCATGCTGCTGCCGGCCACTCGCCTGCCGTGCGCCAGTTGTCATGGCGAAGATGGCCTCGGGCGCGCGGAAGGCGAGGTGCGACCGCCGGACCTGCGCTGGTCGCGACTGGCCAGCAGCCAGGGCCCGCAGCACATCAACGGCCGCAGTTATCCGGCCTACAGCGAAAGCACCCTGGCGCGGGCGGTCCAGGAGGGGCGCGACCCGGGCAACAATCGGCTCGATCCGACGATGCCACGGTTCGTGTTGTCGATGAACGATCAACTCAACCTCACTGCGTACCTCAAGCACCTGGCCGAAGACCGCATTCCGGGACTGGCCCCCGACAGTCTGCACCTGGGCACGTTGTTGCCGGGTTCCGGACCCTTGGGCGAGGAGGGCATCACGGTGGCGGCGGTGCTCAATGGCTGCGTGGCGCGCATCAACGAGGCCGGCGGAATTCATGGCCGGCAGTTGCGCCTGACCATTCTCGACCCCGGCGCCGACCGCGCCAGTGCCGAAAAGGCGCTGGACCGGTTGATCGATGAGGAGCAGGTGTTTGCCCTGATCGCACCGCTGGCGCCGGCATTGGACCTGGACTTCGCCGAGCGTCTGGAACAGGCCGGTATTCCTCTGATCGGGCCGCTGTCCTTGCAGGGCACGCCCCACGCCAGCCCGCAGATATTCGAACCGCTGCCGGGCCTTCGCGAGCAATTGATCGCCTTGGCTGACTACGCCAGAGCCAGCCTGCGGGTGCTTCAGGGGCCGACGCTGATCGCCTACCCGGACGAACCCGGCCAACGGCTGGCGGCGCAGGAACTCAGCAGGTACTTGCAGGGGCACGCTTGGCAAAAGGTGCGCCTGCAAGCCTATGACCCGGCCGGGGATGATTTTCCCTTGGGGTCGCGCTCGGTGTTTTACCTGGGCAGCAGCAGTGGCTTCAGCCGTCTGGCCGAGCGCTTGCAAACGGCGGGGCAGGTGCCTTACCTGTTCGCCGCCTCGAACCAGGTGGCGGGCAACCTGATGCAGGTGCCCAGCGGATTTTCCCGGCGGGTGTTCCTGGCCTTTCCGTTCGTGCCCAGCGACTGGACCCTGGCCGGGCGCCTGGCCTTGACCCAGTTGCGCGAACATCAGGGACTCGGCGGCCAGCACGCGGTGCTGCAAGTGGGCGCGTTCAGTTCGATGATGCTGCTCAGCGAAGGCATGAAGCAGGCCGGGCGCGATGCCAGTCGCGAGAAGCTGGTCAGTGCCCTTGAAGGCCTGCATGACTTCGATACCGGGCTGACGCCGCTGATGAGCTTTGGTCCGGGCCGGCGCCTGGGCTTGAGCGGTGCCCATATCGTCACGGTGGATCTGCCGGACCAGCGTTTCTATCTGGTCGCGCCCTATAAACCCATTGCTGCCACGCCCTGACCGGAGGCCGATCGATGAAACTCGATACCGCCCGGTGCAGACACTTCCACTGGCGAAACGGCAGGGCTACGCTTAACCGCAATGAGAGCATCGGCGCCATTGCGCTCGCGCAATCGAGTCAAGCGGATTTACGATCAATAGGGGGTTTCCCCAACAGTGGGGGGAAAAATTCAATGTCAATCCGGTCGCTTTCCCCGTTTTTGGGGGATGGAACTGCGGTACGAAAAGGCATTGTTTTTTAAATTCAAGGACATGAAGTCCTAAAATTACCGGCGCTCAGCCTGGCATGAAGTGTGCGTTAGTCCAGTCAGGGCGCGCACTCCGTCAGGTTCAAAACCCGGACCTGCGGTTTCAAGGAGTCCACCTTGTTAAACAAAGTACTGGTTGTTGATGACGAACAGTTGCTGGCGGAGAACCTCCAGGGTTACCTGCAGGCGCAAGCACTGGAAGTCCGGATTGCCCACGACGGAGCGCAAGGAATCGCTGAAGCTGGCGATTTCGCGCCCGATGTGATGGTGTTCGATTACCGCTTGCCCGATATGGAAGGCTTTCAGCTGCTCGATACCGTCCGCCAGAACAGGAAGTGTCATTTCGTGCTGATCACAGGGCACCCCACCGCGGAAGTTTGTGAGCGGGCCCGGCAACTGGGCGTCAGCCATATCCTGTTCAAGCCGTTTCCATTGGCGGAATTGGCCCGTGCAGTGCTTGATCTTCTGGGCAGGCAACGCGAACCCAAAGCGGGGGTGAGCACTTGCGAAGGCTTTGTCGAACGACGCCAGAGCAGGACCGAGAGTTTCCCGTTGCAGTTGTACGACGGTAGTTGGGTGCTGGCAGATCGCCGAAAAAGTACATCGGCCTCCATGGCGCCAGACGACGAACAATTGCTCACCGGGGAGTAGTGGCGCGACAAGACGTTCCGGCCCCCGCCGAAATGCCTCGCCGCGTCGACAGGGTTCAAAGCCCCGGGCGTTGGAGAGCAGCCATGGACCGTCTATCCCTTGCCGTAGAACCGGCGCAACCGGACTGTGCACCGACTCGTTTCAGCAGTGAACAACTGGCCCAGGCCCGAGCCCTGGCCACCAGTTCCGGCGAGCGGATGCTGGACGCCCTGGGGGGGCTGTGCGAACTGGCTCCCATGCCTTTCATTCAATGCCTCGGCGTAACCCTGCACTACCCGGTGCTCGACACCGACAGCCTGTTCAATTCCACGCCGGTGTTCGACCGGGTGACCCTGGCCCAATGCCTCAAGCGTGAATTCATCCTGCTGCGTCATAACGATGCGGTCATCGGTGTGTTCGCCGACCCCTTCGACAGTGCGCGCCTGGCCTGGATCGATGAATGCCTGCAAGGCGCGCCGCTGTACCTGGTGCATGCCGATGACCTGAAGGCCTACCTGGCGCGTCACGAAGAAAGCTTCCATGCGGTGGAGTCGCTCAACGCCCAGAGCGACGCCGGTACCGAAATCGATAACCTGCAAAGCCTGTCCCTGACCAGCATCAGCGAAGACTCCAGCGTCGTGGTCAAACTGGTCAACTCGACCCTGTACGACGCGCTGAAAATGCACGCCAGCGACATCCACCTCGGCACCACCGGCAGCGGCCTGGTGATCAAGTACCGGATCGACGGTGTGCTCAACAACATCAGCAAGATCCAGGGCAACGAATTCGCCGAGCAAGTGATTTCCCGGGTCAAGGTCATGGCCGAACTGGACATCGGCGAAAAACGCGTGCCTCAGGATGGCCGCTTCAAGATCGGCATCAGCGGCCGGCAGATCGACTTCCGGGTGTCGATCATGCCGAGCATTTTCGGCGAAGACGCGGTGCTGCGGGTTCTCGACAAACAGGACCTCGCCGACAAGGTCTGCGGCGTGCAGTTGCAGGCCCTGGGCTTTGAAGAGGAAACCCTGCGCCAGCTGCGCCGGCTGGCCGCCGAACCCTATGGCATGGTGCTGGTGACCGGACCGACCGGTAGCGGCAAGACCACCACCCTGTACGCGATGATCACCGAGATCAACCACGGCGTGGACAAGATCATCACCATTGAAGACCCGGTGGAGTACCAGTTACCGGGCGTGCTGCAGATCCCCGTCAACGAAAAGAAAGGCCTGACCTTCGCCCGGGGCCTGCGCTCGATCCTGCGGCATGACCCGGACAAGATCATGGTCGGTGAAATCCGCGACCCGGACACCGCACAGATCGCCGTGCAATCGGCACTCACCGGTCACCTGGTGTTCACCACCATTCACGCCAACAACGTGTTCGACGTGATCGGCCGATTCACCCAGATGGAAATCGATCCCTACAGCCTGGTCTCGGCACTCAACGCCGTGCTGGCCCAGCGGTTGATCCGCCTGGTCTGCACCAGTTGCAGCAGCCCTTACAGCCCGACGCAAGAAGAATTGGAGGTCTCGGGGCTTGATCCGCAAAAGGTCGCTCACTACCAGTTCGTCCACGGCAAGGGCTGCGGGCATTGCCGGGGCACCGGTTATCGGGGGCGTAGCGCGATTGCCGAGCTGCTGCACCTGGACGACGAATTGCGGCAAATGATCGTCGAGCGCCAGCCCATTTCGAAAATCAAGGCGCACGCCTGCAAACGTGGCTTGCGCCTGTTGCGCGAGTCGGCGCTGGAGATGGTGGAACAAGGCCGGACGACGCTCGAGGAGATCAATCGTGTCACTTTTATCTCGTGAGCAATTTGTCGCCGTGCTCGGCGCCAGCGGTGTTGGCCTGGGGCAACGCCAAGGCGCTGCAACCCGTTGGCTGGGCAGCGTCGGCTACATCGACGAAGGCTTCCAGGCCTGGACGGTGGCCCTCGATACCCTCGACCGTTTGCTGGCTGAACACAGCGTTGCCAGGGCGGAACTGACCGTGGTGATCTCCGGGCACTTCAGCCGCTATTGCCTGGTGCCCTGGAGTGAGCAGATCAGCAGCCCGGCCGAATTGCTCGGCTTCGCCCAACTGTGTTTCGAAGACATCTACGGTGCCCCGACGCAGCCCTGGAGCCTGGTGCTCTCGGCCGAGCCCGCCGGTTACGACCGCATCGCCACCGCGCTGCCACAGGACTTGCTCGAACGCCTGCGGGCCCTGGTCAGTGCTCGCGGTTTGCGCCTGCGTTCGGTGCAGCCGTACCTGATGGCGGCGTTCAACCATTTTGATAAGAGCTTTGAGGCCGGGGACTTCCTGTTTGTGGTCGCCGAACCGGTACGCAGCGTGTTGCTGCTGGCCCGGGAAGGGCGCTGGACCTCGGTGCGTTCGGTGGGCAGCAGTGACAGCGATGCCGCGCTGACCGCGCTGATCGGTCGTGAACACCAGTTGCAGGCGTCCACCAGCGAACGGCCGTTGAATGTCTACCTGCATGCACCGGCGCGCATCGATTCGCAGCCTGACGTGCCCGGAGTGCATCTGCGCACCCTCGAAGAAGACCGGACAGTCGTACGCGATTGCCTGTACGTCATGTCTCGGGCGGTGGCCTGACATGCGCCCCCTGATGCTCGACTTTCAGCCGCGCCGCCGTGCTGGCCCCTTGGGCTGGAGCCTGCTGGCCGGAGGCGTGGTGCTGACACTGACATGCCTGATGGTGCAACAGCACCTGAGCAACGAGGCCGAACAACAGCAAGGCCACCTGCAAACCACACAGCGGGTGCTTACCGGCGATACCGGCAGCAAGCTCAGCCTGACCCCGGCGCAAATCCGCGAGCAGGCGCAGAACCTGGCGGAAATGCGCAAGGTCTCCCAGCAGTTGCGCCGCCCCTGGGAGCGCCTGTTCGCCACCCTCGAAGCCATGCCACGGGACAACATTGCCCTGCTGACCCTGACCCCGGACGCCCGCAAGGGCCAGGTGCGGATCAGCGCCGAGGCGCTGGACCTGGAAGCCATGCTCGATTTTCACCGCCGCCTCGAAGCCAGCGACGAGCTGTCCGACGTGTCGCTGCTGAGCCACGAAATTGTCGCCAACGTGCCGGAACACCCGGTGCAGTTCAGCCTGTCGGCTACCTGGGAGATCGGCGATGCAAATCCATAAATTGATCGTCCACGAATACCTGCAAGGCCTGGGCGTTCCGGGGCTGGCAGGGATGACCATGCTGGTGCTGGCGCTGAGCTATGGCCTGGTGGGGTTGCTGCCGGACTGGGAGTCGCTGCAAAGCCTCAGCCAGCAGACTCGCGAAGCCACCGAGTACCTGGCCAAGGTCGAAGACGGCAGCGTGGCCGCGCCGGTGGTGCCGCAGCGTCAGCTCGACGATTTTCGCAGCAAGTTGCCGTCCCAGCCCCAGGCCACTGTGGCCATCGACAAGATCTACGCCCTGGCCGCCCAGGAACGCATCACCTTGTCCCGGGGTGAATACTCCCTGGGCGCGGACCCCAAGACGCACCTGGCCCGTTATCAGATTCTGCTGCCGGTGCGCGGCAGCTATCCGCAACTGCGGCGTTTCCTGCACGCCTTGCTCGGCCAGTTGCCGGCGGTGGTGCTCGAGGATGTGGAGCTTTCGCGCAAGAATATCGCCGAAACCGACCTGACCGGGCGGATCCGCATGACCCTTTACCTGTCGAGGTCATGATGAATACCAAACGAGTGGTGGGTTGGGTGGCGTTCTTCGGAGTAGCGGCAGCGCTCGCCTGGCTCCCCGAATACTTCAATCAGGCCGACGACAGCGACCCTGCGGTGGTCACCGTGGCTACCGTGGCTACGCCAACCAAGGGCAAGACCCCAGTCGCATCGACGGCTGCATCGAGCGCCGCTGCGGTAGTACCGATCAAGGACCTGAGCCCGGCAGGCGACCTGTTCGCCGCCCGCAGCTGGATAGCGGCGCCGGCCCCCGGCACCGTCACTGAACAATCGGTTGTCGTTACTCCTGTGGTGCAAGTCCCCACTGCACCACCGATGCCCTTCCAGTTTGTCGGCAGGCTGGATGACCGTTCCGATCTGCAGGTGTTTTTGCAGAGCGGCGAAAAAATATACGTCGTGCGCAAAGGGGATGTCATCGACGAAACCTGGCGGATCGAGCGGATTTCCGATGAGGAACTGAGCCTGGTCTACCTGCCTCTGCATTTGGCGCAGACTTTGTCTGTGGGGAGTACGGAATGAACAAATCCCGTTTGTTGATGAGCCTTTGTCTCTGCGCAGGGCTGGCCGCATGCAGTTCCGCGCAGGTCGCCAGGGATGAAGCTTCCGCCCTGATCGAATCGGGCCAGTACGAAGCCGGTCTGGCCCGCATCGAAGAGGGATTGCGCGAAAACCCTCGCGATACCGATCTGCACATGGCCCTCAACAACGGACGGGCCCTCGCCGTGAAGTCACTGCTGAGCCAGGCCGACATGGACCGGGCCCAGCGTAATTTCGCCGGGGCCCGCATGACTTACAGCCGGGTCTTGAACATCGAACCGAACAACCGTCGTGCCCAGGACTCCCTGCGCCAGCTCGACTACCTGCGCAGCATGGATGAGAAACTCGAACTGGCCCGTGGCGACCTGCGTCGCGGTGACATCTACGGTGCCGACCGCCAGGTCAAACAGATTCTAGAACTGGACCCGAAGAACGACGGCGCCCTGGAATTGCAAGACAGCATCCGCCTGGTGCAGAGCCGCAACGTGGTGCAGTACCCGCAACTGCGCACGCGCCTTGACCGGCCGGTGACCCTGGAATTTCGCGATGCCAACCTCAAGACCATTTTCGAAGTGCTGTCCCAGGTCGCCGGCCTGAACTTCATCTTCGACAAGGACCTGCGCCCGGATATGAAAGCCACGATCTTCGTACGTGACGTGCGTATCGAAGACGCCGTGGAACTGCTGCTGCAACAGAACCAGCTGCATCAGAAAGTGGTGAATGAAAACACCGTGCTGATCTACCCGGACTCGCCGCAGAAGATCAAGGATTACCAAGAGCTGGTGATGCGCACCTTCTACCTGACCAGCATCGATGCCAACACGGCGCTGAACATGATCAAGACCATGCTCAAGACCCGCGACGTGTTTGTCGATGAGCGCCTCAACACTCTGACCATGCGCGATACCGGTGACGCGGTGCGCATGGCGGAAAAACTCCTGCAATCGCAGGATCAGTCCAATCCGGAAGTGGTGCTGGAAGTGGAAGTGATGGAAGTCGCCCGTCAACGCATTCTCGACCTTGGCCTGCAATGGCCCAACACCTTCGGCGTGGTCAACAGCGACGGCTCGGCGGTGAGCATTCTTGATCAACTCAAAGGCATCGACTCCAGCCGGATTACCATCTCGCCATCGCCGCAGGCCAAGATCAATGCCCAGGACAAGGACATCAATACCCTGGCCAGCCCTGTGATTCGGGTGAGCAACCGCGAGCAGGCGCGCATCCACATCGGTCAGCGCGTGCCGATCATCAGCGCCACCTCGGTGCCTTCGACCCAGGGCCCGGTGATCACCGAAAGCGTGACCTACCTTGACGTCGGTCTCAAGCTCGAAGTGCAACCCATCGTGCACCTGAACAACGAAGTGGCGATCAAGATCGCGCTGGAAGTCAGTAACGCCACGCCGCTGACGCCGACCGCACAGGGCACCATTCCGGTCCAGGTCGATACCCGCAACGCCCAGACCACCTTGCGTCTGCATGACGGCGAAACCCAGATCCTCGCAGGGCTCGTGCGCAACGACCACGGCGCCACCGGCAACAAGATTCCCGGCCTTGGCGACATTCCCGGCCTGGGTCGCCTGTTCGGCAGCAACAAGGACGACGTCAGCAAATCCGAACTGGTGCTGTCGATCACCCCGCGGATCGTGCGCAACCTGCCGTACCAGAGCCCGTCTGACATGGAGTTCCCGACCGGTACCGAAACCAGCATGCACATCCAGGCACCGGATCGTTCGATGAGCACGACGGTTCAGACCAACCCCATGAGCGCACCGATCGCCACCACCGTTACCGTCGGGAAGCCTTGATCATGAACGCCTCGCAACGCGGTTTTACCCTGGTCGAAGTCGTGGTGACGCTTGCCCTGGTCGGCCTGCTGGCCGGCATGGCCGCACCGCTGACCGAGACCGTGGTGCGCCGGGGCAAGGAGCAGGACCTGCGGACCGCGCTGTACCAGATCCGCGATGCCATCGACGCCTACAAACAAGCCTTCGACGCCGGCTACATCGAGAAGTCGCTCGACAGCAGCGGCTACCCGCCGAACCTGCAAGTGCTGGTCGAGGGGGTGCGTGATGTGCGCAGTCCCAAGGGCGCCAAGTTCTATTTCCTGCGGCGCATCCCCCGTGACCCGCTGGCAGCCGTCAAGCGTGACGACGGCGGCGGCTGGGGCCTGCGTTCCTACGACAGTTCGGCTGAGAACCCGCGGGAGGGCCAGGACGTCTTTGACGTTTACTCCAAGGTACGCGGCAAGGGTCTCAATGGCATCGCCTACCGAGAGTGGTGAGCATATGCGTCGGCAAAAGGGCTTTACCCTGATTGAACTGATGGTGGTTCTGGCAATCATCGCGACTCTGATGACGATCGCCTTGCCACGCTACTTCAGCAGCCTCGAGGCCTCCAAGGAGACCACTCTGCACCAGAGTCTGTCGTCCATGCGCGAGGCACTGGATCACTACTACGGGGACACCGGGCGTTATCCCGATTCCATCGAACAGCTGGTCGAACTGCGCTACCTGCGCAACCAGCCGCTGGACCCGATTGCCGAGCGCAAGGACACCTGGGTCATGGTCGCGCCACCGGATGGCGTGGCAGGCGGGGTGGCCGATATCAAGAGTGGAGCCAGAGGGAGGGCGCGTGATGGCAGCCTGTATTCCGAGTGGTAAGCCTTCGAACCAGGATGGCTTTACCTACTTGGGTGTGCTGTTTCTGATCGTCGTGATAGGCATGGGCCTGGCCAGTGCCGGCGAGTTATGGGCCACCGCTTCGCGCCGGGATCGCGAAATCCAGTTGCTCTGGGCCGGTACGCAATATGCCCAGGCGTTGCGCAGCTATTACCGCAGTTCGCCCGGTATGGCCCAGTACCCGAAAGAACTTACGGACCTGTTGCAGGACGAGCGTTTCCCGACTGCCAGGCACCATCTGCGGCAGTTGTACCCGGAGCCGATGACAGGTGGCGAGTGGGAGTTGATGCGTGATTTGAACGGGCGGATCAGCGGTGTGTACTGCCCGTCCGAACAGAAGCCGCTCAAGCAAGAGAACTTTCCCAGCCAGTGGACGGACTTCAAGGGCATGGCCAGCTACAAGGACTGGCAGTTCGTGGCCGAGAAAGTTGTCCTCGATGGCACCAGCGGACCACCGAAAGAACAGTCCACCGGGCCCCAGGCATTGCAGCCTTGAACCTTGGGAGCGGGTTTGCTTTTGAAGGCGGCCTTCGGGCTGACCAGGTTCTTGGTTGATTGAGTACATATCCGTTGCTGCGGTAACGGCGGCTTATGGTTCCGCTCTTACAGCGGGTCACTTTTGGCAAACGCCCCAAAAGTAACCAAATGTGGTGGTCTAATTTCCCCGGACACCTCGATAAGTGGAAAATGCATCTATCGAGGAGTGTTTCATGACCGACAAACGCAGGACATTCGACGACAGCTTCAAGCTGCAAGTCGTGAAGATGATCAAG
>NZ_JAGYGI010000059.1:0-13706 GCF_019947365.1 Pseudomonas sp. GL-R-26
AATTTAACCAGTTCAGGATCAGGTTTGACTCGTTTGGCGCGCTTGGATTTTGGCTCGGTCATTGGATTTCCTTGGGGTAGGCAGTCTCCTGCCAAATGACCGGTTACACAAAACTAATTACACCCTCTTAGGCTACGACAGCATTAATCCCAATCGCGCCCGATCCTCTGGTGCTGGCTCAGTCCGGCATTACGTTCGGGCCTTCTTGTTTATGGAACATTGAAGTTGCCTAAGCCAGCCCCTCCGAAGCTTTCCTTACGAAACCATCGGGGCTAATCCCAAATACCACTAAACACACAAAACCCCTGTGGGGGCGAGCCTGCTCGCGAAAGCGCCAGCCCAGCCACCATCAATGCTGAAGATGCACTGCAATCACAAACCACTCACCACTCGGGCCAAACAATGCCCGTCAGCCCACCGCAATCCATGTAGGAGCGAGCCTGCTCGCGATAGCGCCAGCCCAGCCACCATCAATGCTGAAGATGCACCGCAATCACAACCCAGTCACCCAGTCGGGCCAAACAATGCCTGTCAGCTCACCGCAATCCCTGTGGGAGCGGGCTTGCCCGCGATAGCGCCAGCCCATCCAACACAAATGCCGAATCAACCACCACCATCCCAAACCACCCACACCCCACAGGCCTCAACCACTAAGCTTCAGCCTTCGCCCCCGCCCGCTTGGATACCGGCGCACAAGTCCGATCCCGCGTCAGCACCTTCACCGCATCATCCACCAACGCCTTGCTCATCGAAGTCAGATAATGCGCAGCCCAAGCGTGACGGTCAGTGTCTCTGGCATATGCAGCATCTTCGGTGAGTGTTTTGGCCAGGAACAGAAAATCGGAGGCCATGGACAACGCATCGCCGAGAGGAACCCCGCGAGTGACATGAAACAGCGCTTGATCCGCGCAGTAGATCGCGGGCGTCAGGCCGATGGTTTTGAGTTCAGGTTGTTCGGTCATTGGCCACCTCCGAGGACGGAGAGGCAATGGGGGAGGGCGTTACGCGATTGGGAATCGCATAGAGAGAAAAGCCAAATTTCAAACGGATTGATACTGCGCATTATCCAACTCCTTGATATGAGGAGCTGCCACGTTCGTTTCCACACGAATGGGTGACAGCTGTGCGCAGGGTGGAAAACCGGGAATCAAGGAAACCGGCACGCCCGAAGACGTCCCACGCACAGCCGCCATAACTCACGCCGCAGGCATAAAAAAAGCGCCGGCAGACGTGATGGGGGCGCTGTTGCGCCTTGAATTACACGGGTTTCCACACCCGGTCGCTGAATTGGCAGCGACGGGTGGGAGGGTATCGTTCAGTCACCATTGGTGCAACCTTCGAAAGAGTCCTCTTCAGTAGTCTAAAGAAAATCAGTCTGGGTGAATGAGGCGTTAACATCGCCTTTAGGGGCAGGGATTGCATCACATAGCAACCTCATCGGTCGGAGCTGAGCGACCGGAGTAAACCGAGAAATTCCCGCAAACACATGCCATTAAGTCGAAAACCAGTCGAGAGGCGGATGATTGATGGTGGACGACGCGATGGCAAAATAGTAGCTTCAAGCATTGGCTTTCCGTTGGTATACCTCACGAGGCCTGTTTTGCATCTCGTAAAGGAAGACGTCATGCCCACTATCTCGCCGCTCGCTTGTCTGCACATAGCTCTCGCCGCTTGGACTTTCGTAGTAAACAGTTCCGTCAATAAACTTCTTGGAGTGCTCCCTGCGCGAATGAATGGCCGGGAGTCTAGTTATATCAAGCTTTTAAATTTCGATCTGTTAGATATTAAAGGTGGATGCGCCTGCTTCAAAAAAAATACTGTTTGTGATGATGGTTTAAAGAGCCTGGTTTTATCATTTTTCGCGATGCGCAAAGTAAACAAAACTGTTAGTTCTGCTGACAACAGACGGGTGGAGTGTTTTAGGTGAGTATTTTGGCATGAAGCATCCCGACAAGTTTTTAAATGTGGTTTTTCATGAATCAGCCGACGTTGGCGATGATCTTGCGCTTTGTGCAGGTTTCGAACGAGGAAGTTGGCGGAATGACCAGTTTGCTGACCATATAATAGAGTGGCTGCCGGAGTTTGCTTTAAGTTATTCTGAAATAAAAGAGATCGGCCATCACAATGCTTTGCGGATTATAAAGCGAGCAGCAAAGATAGTTTATGATACTGAGAAGTATGGTTTGCGCGGTGAGTTCGGGGAGATATTGCTCCATATAGCAATTAGACAGGTTTATAAAACCTTGCCCGCTATTAACAAGATTTATTATAAAAGTTCTGTGAATGAAACGGTTAAGGGTTTTGATGCCGTCCATGTTGTTAAAAAAGATACTGGATTAGAATTGTGGGTCGGAGAAACGAAGTTTTACAATACCGTTTCTAAAGCAATTTATGATGTCACCAAGGAAATAATAGATCACTTAGAAACTGATTATCTTAAGTCGGAATTTATTTTAATTAGGAATAAAATAGACCCCGCATGGCCTGAGGCCGCAGAGCTTAAAGACCTGCTGCACGAAAATACCTCTCTCGATAAAGTTTTTCAGCGAGCGTGTATTCCGGTATTGCTAACTTATAATAGCAAAGTGGTAAAAGAAGGGGCGGGGGATAAAGAGTACGAGAAAAACATCAAGTGTGAAATTCTAGATGCATACTCTACTATGCGGAAGAAGCTAAATGAGCAGTATGCGGCGAGATTTTTTACGGCTTTGCCGATCACGGTCCATGTAATTCTGATTCCATTAAAAGAAAAAGTAGAGCTAATTTCAGCTTTGGATAAGCGCCTAAAGGCATTGCAGATATGATAGATCACCAAGCTGTGCGAAAAGAGCTGAGAGAAGATGAGTGGATAAAGAATCCATTCAAAATGCTATCAGTAGTATCCACTGTGTGCTCTAACAATCTAGATGTTGGGCGTGAATTTGTCATCAGAGCGCTTGCAAAGCGCGAGTTACTTGAAATTGAATATCAAAATATAGTTGATGAGTTGGCGATGCAAGTCGGCTTGTACCCATACGCGTCGGATCTTGAGAACTTGTCGTTGCGTAGTGCCTTCGTTCATGCAAGTAATCGAACGGAAAGGGAGATGGAGAATTATGTTCTTCACAGTTCTCAAAGTAAAATTTTAAGAAAACTAATGGACGGCGAGTCTGTAATTTTGAGCGCTCCTACGTCGTTTGGGAAAAGCTTATTGATTGATGTGGTTATTTCAGAAAAAAATTTCTCGAATATTGTATTGATCTTACCTACGCTGGCGTTAGTTGAGGAAACACGCCGCCGAATGTCAAGATTCGTTGGTCGATACAATATTGTGACTACGGGCAATCAAACGGTTGGTGAACGAAATATTTTTGTATTGACGCAAGAACGCTATTTGGCCATTGAGGCTGAAATACCGGGTGTTGATTTTTTTGCTATCGATGAGTTTTACAAGCTTTCAATCTCTGGTGAGGGTGATAGGGCGACACTTCTTAATCAAGCGCTGTTAAAGCTTGTTAAAACCGGAGCTCAATTTTACATGCTTGGCCCTTCAATCAAGTCTATTCCGGAAGTCGTTAAGGAACGGTTGAAGTGTAATTTCTATGTCGAAGACTTTCAAACCGTTGCTATCGAACTACACGTGCTAAGCAAAAAGCCCAATAGAGAAGAAGCTTTTGCTACGCTTTTAGATGATTTAAATGGGCAAACACTGGTTTACTGTCAGTCTCCAGCAAGTACTCGAAAGCTATTGAGGAAGTATATAGAAATAAGAGATGTAAAATTTACGGAAGATGAGGAGTTGATTGAGGCTGCGAAATGGACGTCACAACACTATCATGATGAATGGCTAGTTTCGGTTGCTCTGCTGCACGGGATAGGCATTCACCATGGTAGGCTTCCAAGGTCCTTAGGGCGATTTATGATCAGAGCATTTGAGGAAGGGAAGTTGGGGATGCTTCTCTGTACCTCTACCTTGATCGAAGGTGTAAATACAGCTGCAAAAAACGTTGTTGTGTATGATGGGGTTTTAAATAAGAAGCCTTTAGATTTTTTTACTTTTAATAATATTAGAGGTCGATCTGGGCGGATGTTTAAGCACTTCGTTGGAAGTGTTTACTGTTTTGACGCACCACCAGAAGAAAATCTCCCTTTTGTAGATATACCTTCGTTTAATCCAACAGATACGACTCCCGGAAGTATTCTTATTAATCTTCCGAGTGAGGCTGTCCCGATAGGGCTTCTTGATAAGCTGCAACTTTTAACTAAGCAAGATTTGTTACCCGTGGAAGTCTTGAAGAAGTTGTCTGGGATAGAGCCTGAGTATTTGTTGGCTACCGCAAAGTATTTATATGATTTGGATATTCGAGAGCTGCAAAGGTTGGTCTGGTCGAGTCGGCCTCAATATGAGGATATAAAGGCTACTTCAGAAATTGTATGGAAACAATTAGGTGGGGCCAACACTGCTCGACAAAGCTCTATGCGAACGCCTTCTATGATGACTTTGTATATTTGGAAGTTATATGCTTTGAGAAGCGTTCCTCGGTTCAGAAAAGAAATGATAAAAAGTCAAATTGACTATGGTGCGACACCTGATGATGCGGTCGAGAATGTTCTCGCTTTTCTAAGGGGGTGGGCATCTTTCAATTATCCAAAGTATCTAATTGCGTTGAATGAAGTTTTAAACGTGGTTCTTAAGAAGAGAGGGTTGAAAAGCGCAAACTACATGGCGTTCGCTGCGTTAATTGAGCATTTGTTTCAGCCTAGCTCGTTTTCTA
The DNA here is from genome assembly GCF_019947365.1 of Pseudomonas sp. GL-R-26. Taxonomy (NCBI): domain Bacteria; kingdom Pseudomonadati; phylum Pseudomonadota; class Gammaproteobacteria; order Pseudomonadales; family Pseudomonadaceae; genus Pseudomonas; species Pseudomonas sp. GL-R-26. The sequence continues at coordinate 4,755 of NZ_JAGYGI010000059.1, forward strand.
CTCTTGAAGAGTATGGACTTCCGACTGAAATATCTGAGAAGCTTATGAGCGGTCGCGTATTTTCAAAAGATGATGGATTGGAATTTGTCGTGAAGACGCTAAAAGACAGAGAGTTAGGAGGATATGCTGAAGGTGTATTCGAAAGGCGTGTTATTGAGGATTTTCAGCAAGGTATAGGTTCTAAGCTTAGATCAATGAAAAGCTAGAGGATGGTAGGAGAGGTGTTGGTGTGGGGTTGTTGTAGAATCTGTGATGGGTTTTTAATCTATCTTGGCTAGTATTCATTAGTGAGTTGGTTTGGTTTTTGTTTCTATGTGTCGTCAGTTATTTTGAGGTGAAAGAGATGGGTGTGGCGAAGCCGGTCGTACTGCCAAGTATTACGTTTAAAAAACAAGGCGATGCAGATGCATTTTTTAAGGCGCTTCTTGATCGATATGACGATGATGAATACCTGGGTAGTGCAGATGAAGAGTTAGTGTACGAACTCCTTCAGAGGCATCCTGAATCCGATGCTAAAATCGGATGCGGTGTTGTTGGGATTTATCGCGGGCGCTCGGCTGATCATCCTTCAAGTTGCTTTCACGTGCATAGAGATGATGGGTCGAAGACAGATTTCTCTTACAAAACCTGCGTTAGAGGTTCGTCGCCTAGTTTGAAGGCCCGTTTCTATGAGGCTTGCCAAAGATCTATCGCGGGCACTGTTGCTACTCAAAAGAAAATTATGTTTGAGACGGCAGGTGGCGAGATCGCTTGCTACAAGACCGGGATGTCAACGACGTTTACCACTTCTGACTACCGTCATACTCACCCTCGATTTAGGGATGTTGTTGAGGGTTTTATTAAGCTCAACAAAATAGTAGTGTCAGAGGGGCTGCTTTCGAAGGGGGCTGATATGCAATATTCAACAGTATTTATTGATCCTGCAATGGTTGATGGTTTTATTGATTATCATGCGTCGGTAGCTAAGCTTGAGATTTTCAAACGCTATGAAATTCCAAGTTTTTCTTAAGTTAAGTGAGAAGCGGAGTGATGTCTAGATGGCTGGGTTTTTAAGTCTCAGTTCTCATATTCGATCTGATCTAGTCTATAAGGGGGTGGGAGTTGGAGTTTTCAGGGGAGATAAATTCATTTGATGATTTTCGGTCTATTGTTCGCGGAATTACGCCCGATGAAAGATATTTTTTTCGCGGAGAAGGTCGTGACTATTATTCGTTGATCCCCAAGGTGGGTCGGGTTGGTAAGTCGTTGTTGCCATTAGCTTACTATGACGAAAAAACAATTTTTGAACGGTTCAAAAATCAAGCAGTTGGCTTGGTAGGCTCCTCACCTTTAAACGAGTGGGAGTGGCTCGCGCTCGCCCAGCATCATGGTTTGCCTACGAGGCTTTTAGATTGGTCAACCAATCCTTTGGTAGCACTTTATTTCGCAGTTGCAGAACCGATGGGTAATGTAGATCTTAAGAAGGAGCAGATAACAGTTTCGACTTATCAGGGCGATGCCGCGTTCTATTTCCTTACTATAAAATCTGCATTCATTGATACTGGTGTAGTGCGCAAGCCGCTCGCGCATAAATATGTCGGGGTCTTCAAGCCGCCCCATGTTACTAATAGAATTAGAGCTCAGTCTGGAGTTTTCACGATACAGCCAGATCCTCACGAACCACTCAATAATAGATTAAAGAGTCGAGCCATTCGAAAGTATAAAATTCCGTGCGCTGCGCGTGAGGAGATACGACGCGAATTGAGATTGTTTGGTGTGCATCAGGCTTCTATTTATCCAGATCTTGATGGGTTGGCTGGTTATTTGCAAAGTATGTTGGTGGAGCGTCAAATTTAGTATCTGGTTTTAAGTTCAATAAATCCGAAATGCAGGCCAGAAAGAGGGCTATTTATTTTTGGATATGTGATAACGCACGCTTTCCTTCATTGAATGTCTTTCAGATAATCCTTGAGCGCAACGAGCGGGGCATCAAGCTGCTCGATCGTTTGAGTCCCGGCAAATTCACCCGCCAACCTGCGCAACTCCCGCCCCAACGGCTTATCCACACCGCCAATGGCTTCCAGCGCCAATCCCACACACTCATCCACCTTCACCTGAATCGCCTCAACATCCCCCCGACGCACCAGCAACTCAAACACATCCCGCTGGTAGTCACCCATCACAAGATCGTCACGCAAAATCGGGCTTGAATCTTCCGATTCATAAGCCAGTTTGAGGGAGAAGAGGGCGACGGTTTCCAGGTGTAATTCCATGGGGGGAATCCTTGTGAAATGTTCCGGCGGTGCGGGTGGCGTGGAAGGACAGGGTCAAAAGCATCGCCAGCAAGCCGGCTCCTACAGGTCGGCGGGGTGTCAGCCACTTTATCGCGGGCGAAAAAAAAGGCCTTGCAAAGCAAGACCTTTCTTAATTTTGGTGCCCCGAGGGAGACTCGAACTCCCACTCCTTTCGAAAACGGATTTTGAATCCGCCGCGTCTACCAATTCCGCCATCAGGGCTCAATGGCGGCGAAGTATAGAGATGAGATAACCGCTGGTCAATCAGGTACATGGAGAATTTTTGATATTTCCGCTAGACTTCCCGGCCCTGCTAGACGAACCCCATCATGCGCGTTGCTGACTTTACCTTCGAGCTCCCTGATTCGCTGATCGCCCGCCATCCGCTGGCCGAGCGGCGCAATAGTCGCCTGTTGACCCTGGATGGGGTCAGCGGCGCCCTGGCACACCGTCAATTCACTGATTTGCTGGAGCATTTGCGCCCCGGCGACTTGATGGTGTTCAACAATACCCGGGTGATTCCGGCGCGGCTGTTTGGCCAGAAGGCTTCCGGCGGCAAGCTGGAAATCCTGGTGGAGCGGGTGCTCGACAGTCATCGCGTGCTGGCCCATGTGCGTTCCAGCAAGTCGCCCAAGCCTGGGTCGAAGATCCTCATCGACGGTGGTGGCGAGGCCGAGATGTTGGCGCGGCACGATGCGTTGTTCGAGCTGGGGTTCACTGAGGAGGTGTTGCCGCTGCTCGACCGTGTCGGGCACATGCCGCTGCCTCCTTATATAGACCGCCCGGATGAAGGCGCCGACCGCGAGCGTTACCAGACCGTCTACGCCGAGCGTTTGGGCGCGGTGGCGGCGCCGACGGCGGGGCTGCATTTCGATCAGGTGCTGATGGAGGCGATTGCCGCCAAGGGCGTCGAGACCGCGTTCGTGACCCTGCACGTGGGTGCCGGCACGTTCCAGCCGGTGCGCGTCGAGAAGCTTGAAGACCACCACATGCACAGCGAATGGCTGGAAGTCGGCCAGGACGTGGTCGATGCCGTGGCTGCCTGCCGCGCTCGCGGTGGTCGTGTGGTGGCGGTGGGGACCACCAGCGTGCGTTCCCTGGAAAGCGCCGCCCGCGATGGTGTGCTCAAGCCGTTCAGTGGCGACACCGACATTTTCATTTTCCCGGGCCGGCCGTTTCATGTGGTCGATGCCCTGGTCACCAACTTCCATTTGCCCGAATCCACGCTGTTGATGCTGGTTTCGGCGTTCGCCGGTTATCCCGAAACCATGGCCGCCTACAAGGCCGCCGTGGACAACGGTTACCGCTTTTTCAGCTACGGTGATGCGATGTTCATCACGCGTAATCCTGCGCCGACTGCCCCTAAAGAATCGGGCCCAGAGGAAACAGTATGAGTCGCACCTGTCGTATGTCTTTCGAGCTGCTGGCCACTGATGGCAAGGCTCGTCGCGGTCGTTTGACCTTCCCGCGCGGTACCGTCGAGACCCCGGCTTTCATGCCGGTGGGCACCTACGGCACGGTCAAGGGCATGCTGCCACGGGATATCGAGGCGACTGGCGCTGAAATCATTCTGGGCAACACCTTCCACCTGTGGCTGCGCCCGGGCACGGAAGTGATCAAGAAGCACGGTGACCTGCACGATTTCATGCAGTGGAAAGGCCCGATCCTGACTGACTCCGGCGGTTTCCAGGTGTTCAGCCTGGGCGCCATGCGCAAGATCAAGGAGGAGGGCGTGACCTTCGCTTCTCCGGTCGACGGCGCCAAGGTGTTCATGGGCCCGGAAGAGTCGATGCAGGTCCAGCGTGACCTGGGTTCCGACATCGTGATGATTTTCGATGAATGCACCCCGTACCCGGCCGACGAAGACGTTGCCCGTATTTCCATGGAATTGTCCCTGCGTTGGGCCAAGCGTTCGAAAGAAGCCCATGGCGAGAATACGGCGGCGCTGTTCGGCATCGTGCAGGGCGGCATGCACCAGGACCTGCGCATGCGCTCCCTGGAAGGCCTCGACCAGATCGGCTTCGACGGCCTGGCCATCGGTGGTCTGTCGGTGGGCGAGCCGAAGCACGAGATGATCAAGGTGCTGGATTATCTGCCGGGCATGATGCCGGCTGACAAACCTCGTTACCTTATGGGCGTTGGCAAACCGGAAGACTTGGTTGAGGGTGTGCGCCGCGGTGTGGACATGTTCGATTGCGTGATGCCAACCCGTAATGCCCGCAACGGGCATCTGTTCATTGATACCGGCGTGCTGAAGATCCGAAACGCGTTCCATCGCCATGATGATTCGCCGCTCGATCCGACCTGCGATTGCTATACCTGCCAGAACTTCTCCCGCGCTTACCTGCATCACCTGGACAAGTGCGGCGAAATGCTGGGGAGCATGCTCAATACCATCCATAACTTGCGTCATTATCAAGTGCTTATGGCTGGTTTGCGCGAGGCTATTCAACAGGGTACATTGGCCGCCTTTGTCGATGCCTTCTACGCCAAACGCGGGTTACCTGTTCCGCCTTTGGACTGAGTTTACTGACCCCAAGATTCAACATTTGCAACTGGAGTGCTAAATGAGCTTTTTTATCTCTAATGCCATGGCTGACGCCGCTGCACCTGCTGCTGCCGGCCCAATGGGCGGCGGTTTCGAGTGGATTTTCCTGGTCGGTTTCCTGGTCATCTTCTACCTGATGATCTGGCGTCCACAGGCCAAACGCGCCAAAGAGCAGAAGAATCTGCTGAGCAGCCTGCAGAAAGGCGACGAAGTTGTGACCACCGGCGGCATCGCCGGCAAGATCACTAAAGTTGCAGACGATTTCGTTGTTCTGGAAGTTTCCGACACCGTCGAAATGAAATTCCAGAAAGGCGCCATCGCTGCCACGCTGCCAAAAGGCACGCTCAAAGCGATCTAAGTTTCAACTTCATATTCAATCGACGGGGCGCGCAAGGCGCCCCGCGTCATAAACGGGCGGCGTGATGCTGAACAAATATCCTCTGTGGAAATACATTCTGATCCTGGCGGTGCTGGCGGTCGGTCTGATTTATTCCGCTCCCAATCTTTATCCTGATGACCCGGCCATTCAGGTCAGCGGTGCAAGCACTGCGTTGCTGGTCAATCAGGCTGATCTGGACCGTGTAAGCACGGCGCTCAGAGAGTCCGGGATCAACGTCAAGGCTGCCACCCTGGCTGCCAACGGCAAGGGCGGTCTGATTCGCCTGACCAAGGCTGAAGACCAGCTGCCGGCCAAGGACGTTGTACGCAAGGCGTTGGGTGATGACTACGTCGTTGCATTGAACCTGGCACAAACCACCCCGCAATGGCTGCGCAACCTCGCTGCGCACCCGATGAAGCTGGGTCTGGACTTGTCCGGTGGTGTGCACTTCCTGCTGGAAGTGGACATGGACAAAGCCCTCGACGCGCGCCTGAAAGTCTACGAAGGCGACGTCAAGAGCCTGCTGCGTAAAGAGAAGCTGCGCTATCGCAGCCTGCCGCAAGTGGGCGGTGCCATTCAGCTGGGCTTCGCTGATGAAGACAGCCGCGAACAGGCTCGCTCGATCATCCGCAAGAACTTCAACGATTTCGACATTGTTCCGGCCGACCTCAATGGTCAACCGGTGCTGCGTCTGGCGATGACCCCGGCCAAGCTGGCGGAAATCCGTGAATACTCCATCAAGCAGAACTTGACCACGGTACGTAACCGCGTCAACGAGCTGGGTGTTGCCGAACCGATCGTCCAGCGCCAGGGCGCCAACCGCATCGTGGTTGAGCTGCCGGGCGTGCAGGACACCGCCGAAGCCAAGCGTATCCTCGGCAAGACGGCTAACCTGGAGTTCCGTCTGGCTGCTGAGCCGGGTGCTTCGAAAGCCACTTCCGAATCCTTCGAGTTCCGTGAGGGCAAGCGTCCTCCTGCGCTGATCGAGCGTGGCCTGATCATCACCGGTGACCAGGTGACCGACGCCAAGGCTGGCTTCGGCGAGCACGGCACCCCGGAAGTGAACATCCGTCTGGACGGTCACGGCGGCGAGCTGATGAGCCGTGCGACCCGTTCGAACGTCGGTCGCAGCATGGCGGTGATCTTCATCGAGCAGCGTCCGGTTACCACTTACACCAAGCAGATGGTCAACGGCGTCGAGAAAGACGTGCCGGTCCAGAGCTTCAAGGAAGAGAAGAAGATCATCAGCCTGGCGACCATTCAGTCGCCACTGGGTGCTCAATTCCGCATCACTGGCCTGAACGGTCAGGGCGAGTCGTCCGAACTGGCGCTGCTGCTGCGTGCCGGTGGTCTGGCTGCACCGATGTACTTCGCTGAAGAACGCACCATCGGCCCAAGCCTGGGTGCCGACAACATCACCAAGGGTATCGATGCGTCGCTGTGGGGCATGCTGTTCGTCTCGCTGTTCATCATGGCCATCTACCGCTTCTTCGGCCTCATCGCCACCGTCGCGCTGACGGTGAACATGGTGATGCTGCTGGCCCTGATGTCGCTGCTGGGTGCAACGCTGACCCTGCCGGGTATCGCCGGTATCGTGTTGACCATGGGCATGGCGGTCGACGCCAACGTGCTGATCTTCTCGCGGATTCGTGAAGAGATCGCTGCCGGCATGACCGTGCAGCGCGCAATCAACGAAGGCTTCGGCCGGGCATTCACCGCGATTCTCGACGCCAACCTGACCACCTTGCTGGTCGGCGGCATCCTCTTTGCCATGGGCACCGGCCCGGTCAAGGGGTTCGCAGTGACCATGTCCCTCGGGATCTTTACCTCGATGTTCACGGCCATCATGGTGACCCGCGCGATGGTCAACCTGATCTTCGGCGGTCGTGACTTCAAGAAGTTGTGGATTTAAGGGGCTGCCATGTTACGTACAATCAACTTCATGGGCGTTCGCAACTTTGCGTTCGGCGTCACATTGTTCCTTACTGCACTGGCAATATTCAGTGTCTTCCATAAGGGCATGAACTGGGGCCTGGACTTCACCGGTGGTACGCTCATCGAGCTGACCTACGAGCGTCCGGCCGATGTCACCAAGGTGCGTGAGCAACTGGTGACCGCGGGTTATCACGAAGCCATCGTGCAGAACTTCGGTGCGACCACCGATCTGCTGGTGCGTATGCCTGGCGAAGACCCGCAACTGGGTCATCAGGTAGCCGAGGCCTTGCAGAAGGTTGGCGGCGAGAACCCGGTGACGGTCAAGCGCGTCGAGTTCGTCGGCCCGCAGGTGGGTGAAGAGCTGCGCGACCAGGGCGGCCTCGGCATGCTGATGGCGCTGGGCGGCATCCTGATCTACCTGGCTTTCCGCTTTCAGTGGAAGTTTGCGGTCGGTGCGATCGTTTCCCTGATCCACGACGTGATCGTGACCGTCGGTATCCTGTCGTTCTTCCAGATCACCTTCGACCTGACGGTGCTGGCGGCGGTACTGGCGATCATTGGTTACTCGCTCAATGACACCATCGTGGTATTCGACCGGGTTCGTGAGAACTTCCGTGTACTGCGCAAGGCCACCCTGATCGAGAACATCAACATCTCGACCACGCAAACCCTGCTGCGGACCATGGCGACCTCGATCTCCACCTTGCTGGCGATCGCGGCCCTGCTGTTCTTCGGTGGCGACAACCTGTTCGGCTTCTCCATCGCCCTGTTCATCGGTGTTCTGGCGGGTACTTACTCGTCGATCTACATCGCGAACGTGGTGCTGATCTGGCTGAACCTGAGCACGGAAGACCTGATTCCTCCGGTCAATACCGAGAAGGAAGTCGACGACCGTCCTTGAGGGAAAAATCCTAATAGGCTGTCATCCAAAAAAGGCGCGAGTTGAACTCGCGCCTTTTTTTGTGCTCCAAGGCTGGGAGAAGCGCGGATACGCTCCGCATGTGATGGTCCAGGAGGTTCATGTGAACAAGTCGATGCTGGTTGGTGCGGTATTGGGTGCTGTCGGTGTGACTGCCGGGGGTGCTGTGGCCACCTACAGCCTGGTTAAAAAAAGCGGTCCTGAGTTTGCTCAGGTTCTAGCTGTTGAGCCGGTCAAGACACAAATCAAGACTCCACGTGAAGTATGCAAGGATGTAGCGGTCACCCGGCAGGCGCCGGTGAAGGATCAACATCAGATCGCCGGTACGGTGGTCGGTGCATTGGCAGGTGGTTTGCTGGGTAACCAGATCGGTGGCGGCACCGGTAAGAAGATCGCCACGGTCGCGGGTGCTGTCGGTGGTGGCTACGCCGGCAACAAGGTGCAGGAAGGCATGCAAGAGCGTGACACCTACACCACGACCCAGACCCGCTGTAACACCGTTAACGACATCAGTGACAAGGTTGTAGGTTACGACGTGCGGTATTCGCTGGACGGCAAGGAAGGCAAGGTGCGCATGGATCGTGATCCAGGCAACCAGATTCCGGTGGATAAGGAAGGCAAGTTGATCCTGTCTGAGAATCAGGCGGCTCAGTGATCTGCTGATGTTGGATAAAAAAGAAGCACCCTGCGGGGTAATGCCGATCAGTTAAGCCTCATTGCTTGACCTTTGGCCGCAAGAAATCAAAATCCGATGCCTGAATAGGCATCGGATTTTTTATGCGTCTGGCTCGGGCACTGGAACTGACCCACAACTTCGTCTCGACTCCCAATTCCCTCGAGGGATTGGACTCGTTGCTTGATCCATCGCTGGTCGAACAGGCCTTGGAACAAGCCGGTG